>NZ_CAUTBW010000008.1:0-60484 GCF_963536905.1 uncultured Alloprevotella sp.
AGGGCTTCGGGAAGCTTTCTTGTGCCGTTTGGAAGTTTACCGGACAGCAATATAAATGAAAGAACTCCGCAACCAGCTGGTTGCGGAGTCTTTTTTTAAAAATTGCTTGTCTCACGACAAACAATCTTCACTAACCTTAAATCTAATACCATGAAAAACGCTGCAAAATTACAGGTTCGGGACGAAGTTTGCAAACATATCCAATAAAAAAATTATTTTATTAAGTATGTTTTATTTTTTTGTGAGCTAATTAAAGGATTATTCATTCAAAAAAGCAACTTCAAATAGCAACTTTCACAAATAGAAAATAGTTGTTTATTTATTTTCTGCATAATCGCGTTTACTCATTCAACAATCCATGTATAAAAATTCACTAACCTTTTTGTACAAAATCCATTAGTGCTATGAAGAGCAAAACTATTAACTCCAATTCGGTTTAAGAAACGCTCTTTCATGAGTTTCTTAAACCGCACACTCATCCTTTCGGCCTTGATCTAAAACCGAAGTATAATTGTTTCACGCAAATTATAGGTTAGAATAACGTGAGCTGTTTTACATCCTGCTTTTCTTCCCTCTCAAACTCCATATTGATGGAAGGTTTGGTGTCGTAGAAAGCATACGCAGCAATGCCAGCTAAAAGGTTAACGATGAAATTAGAGATACTTCTATGGCGTGTGTGAACTATCTGTGCAACGTTCTTCAACATATCATTGATAGTCTCTATGATACTTCTCTTGCGAAGCATGATTTTATCATGCACATCCATTAATCTGTTCTTCATATTAGTCCGTATTCCTGTTACGATGTGCACACCTCTATCAAAGAGTGAAGCAAAAAGTGATTGAGAAATATAACCTTTATCAGCATATAATTTCCCAAATAAATCCTTCGTTAAATCGTTGAATATTTTTGGGCTACGGTCGTCTACATTGGCTCGGGTTAGAGCAAAATTGAGTAGTTCACCTCGTTCATTACACAAAAGATGAAGTTTGAATCCATAGTACCATCCCATAGTACTTTTTCCTTTTTGAGCGTACCCTTTGAATACGCGATTACGGGATTGTCTCTTATTTTCACACACTGGAATACGTGTGGAATCGATAAAGGTTATCCCTGTACATTCTCCCATTAATCCCAGTTTGAGAAAGAGCAATAAGGGTATTGCAACACGAGGTATACGCTCAACAAAGCGTGTATAAGAGAGCAGATCGGGAAACTCTTTTTTTAGTTCTCGGCAAACATAAAAGAGATAGAAATGTTTGAAATTCCGAAATGTATTGCTGTGAAACAAAATAAGAATTGTGATCATTTCAGCATCACTCATTCTCCCTTTTCTCTTGCGATGTTTTGGACTATCGGTAGAGGGATTTGAGAGAGAAAGAGAGGTTTTGTTCAATTCTGAATGATATTCTTTGCAGAAATCATCTGCAATACAATAGATTTCCGTAACTTTGCTGACAAGTTTCATGAGGATTGTTATTTTGTTATATGATTGAAAATCAACAGTAAATATACAAAAAACAATCCTCTTTTTAGGCTTTTATTGAAACTTTTTTGAGGAAAAAGAAGAACTGCTTATCCCGAATTGGGGTTAATAACTTTGAAGGATTTTTTTTGAAAGACTTTTTTAGAAAATTATCTCTTTTTGTGGAAATATATAGTGAAGAATATCGTAAATAGGGGGAATTTCTTAATTATACATCTTGGATGCACTGGTACATTAGTGTATGATTGTCAGTAAATATTTCCTCATTTTGAACTTATGTCTGTCTCCATGTCTCATAGTTGAAACGACTTATTATATCAGTGGGTTTTGTGCTTCGCATAGATTGTTTTAAATTTGCATACTAACAAAAGAACAAAAAGCTTATTGAGTCAATGTTTTATCGGATTTTTATCTCTATTTCTCTGTTCCTGATGCTATGCTTTTCGTCTTTGTCGGCACAGAAAGTACTGAAAGACTTGAAATTATTGCTAAAACAGAAGAACGCTTCTGAGTTGCTTAATCAGGTGCGTAAGTTGGAGAAAGATTCTGTGGCTTGCACTTATCCAAAATTGTATGATTATGGTATGCAAGCTAATATAAACTTGAATGAAGCCCTTAATGAAAAGGCTTATCTTAAGCAACCCTATGATACTGTGCAATTTTTTCGTACGGTTTATGGTATCTATGATTATGCACTCAAGTGCGATTCTGTCGAGCATCGTTTATTAGCGAAGGGGAAGGGGCGTATCATGTTCCAAAAATCTCATGGAGAACTTCTTCATCATTATTATCGTAATCTATCCGTGGGAGGCCGTTACTTTTATAGTAAAAAAAATTACAGAGAAGCAGTCAATCTACTAAAAATGGCTGTGGATATTCCAAATACTGCTTTATGGGGAAGTGATAAATCTATACTGAAAACTTATGAATATGTGCAGACGGCAGCAGTTCTTGTGCGTGCGGCCTATCTACGGAATGAATATAGAAAGGCTATAGACTATACGCCAATAGCATTGCAAGACACAAGTAAGATGAGAGCCAGTATTCTGAAGACAGCAGCTGAAGCTTATGCAGCTATCGGAGATTCGGCCGTATATCTTCAATATGTACGCGAAGGATTAAAGGCTTTCCCAAATGATGCTTTTTTCTTTACGGAGTTGTCCGATTATTACACCGGGCATGGTGATTATGAATCCTCACTGAACCTTTCCGATTCTTTGTTGCAGAATGTGAATCCGAAAAATGTTTATTTTTTGGCTGCGAAGGGTTTAGCTTTGATGAACCTAGGAAAGAATCGTGAAGCTATTGAATATTCTCAACAAATCCTTTTGCAAGATTCTACTATCATTGATGCTAATTATTACATAGGTGCAGCTTATTGTAATTTGGCTGCGCAAGTGGATTTTCCAACTACAATCACAAGTCATGCGTATAAGGAGGCACTGAAAAAACGTCGTAATTATTATCTTATGGCTCGGCCATATTTGGAATTGTACCGTGAGCAAGCACCAAACCGACTACACCTTTGGGGGCCATTGTTGTATCGCCTATATATGTCGTTGAATCAAGGTGATAAATTTGAAGAAATACAACGGTTGCTCAATCATAAATGAAGAAAAGAATGAATCCATTTTATACTTTATATGGCACTCCTCATGAAACTTTTCCTTTCAATCGCATTACGTTGAAGGATATTGAAGAGGCGATTTTTGAAGGAATGCGTCAAGAAAACGAAGAGATAAAAGTTATTGTAGAGAACCCTGAGCTCCCAACTTTTGAAAATACGATAGAGGCAATGGATAAGACAGGCCATTTGCTTGCTGATGCAATGACTGTAATGTTCAATCTTGCTAGTGCTGAGACCAACGAAGAATTGGATCAACTCACGCAGCGTATGGCTCCACTGTTGTCAGAGCACATAAATAATATAAACTTGAACGTAGAACTCTTTAGCCGCGTCAAAGCCGTTTATAATAATGCGCCGGACAGTTTAACATCAGAGCAGCGCATGTTGCTGGAAAAAACATACGAAGGCTTTGAGCGAAATGGTGCAAATTTGAATGATGCAGATAAAGCAAAGTTGCGCATTCTTACATCTGAACTTTCACAGCTAACAATCACTTTTTCTCAAAATCATCTCAAAGCAACAAATGCCTACGAATTGTTTGTTGATAGCGAAGAAAAGCTAAGCGGCCTGCCTGAAAGTCAGCTGGTACAAGCCGCCGAAGCAGCAAAAGAAAAAGGTAAAACAGGATGGCTCTTCACTTTGAAGTTTCCAAGTTATGGACCATTTATGAAATATGCGGACAATCGTGAACTTCGCCGTCAGTTGTATTTGGCCTATAATAGTCAGTGTACTCTGCAAGATAAAAATAACAATTTTGATGTGGTTCGCCAAATTGTGAATCTACGCCGCCAAATTGCACAGTTGTTAGGTTTTCCTACTTATGCTGCTTATGCTCTAAAGCGTCGTATGGCAGAAACTACAGAGAATGTATATGACTTACTAAATAAGCTTATAGATGCATATTTGGAGCCGGCAAAGCAAGAAGTGAAAATTGTTGAAGCGCGTGCAAAAGTAGATGGAATTGAAGATTTTCAGCCTTGGGATTTCAGCTATTATAGCCATAAGCTCTATGTAGAACAATACGAACTTGATCCAGAAGTGCTACGCCCTTATTTTGAATTGTCTGCTGTCAAACGTGGCGTTTTTGATTTAGCCAGCCGTCTATATGGAATTTCATTTAAGAAGAACGCAGAGATTCCCGTTTATCATCCAGATGTGGATGCCTATGAGGTCTTTGATAAAGATGGTAGTTTCCTGGCAGTTCTTTATATCGATTTCTTTCCTCGATCAGGTAAGCAAAGTGGTGCATGGATGACATCTTATAAAGAGCAGTGTGCTGATACGCATCCTCATGTAAGTATTGTGATGAATTTTAGTAAACCTACGGCCGATAAACCAGCTCTCTTGACACTCGGGGAAGTAGAGACTTTTCTTCACGAATTTGGTCATTCGCTCCATGGCATCTTTGCTCAGACTTGTTATCAGTCTTTGAGCGGTACAAATGTTTATTTAGATTTTGTAGAATTGCCTTCTCAGTTTATGGAGAACTATAGCACTGAAAAAGAATTTCTTCAAACCTTTGCCCAACATTATATTACAGGTGAGACAATTCCTGATTGTTATATAGAAAAGCTACAGAAAAGTCGTACGTTTCAGGCTGCTTATGCTTGTATTCGACAGGTAAGTTTTGGGCTCTTAGATATGGCTTACTATACAATGCGGGATTCTTTCGATGCAGATATTCGGGATTTTGAACGAAAGACTTGGGAGTGCGTTCAGTTGCTGCCAATAATTCCAGAAGCTTGTATGAGTGTACAATTTGGGCATATCATGTCGGGAGGATATGCTGCGGGATATTACAGTTATAAGTGGGCTGAAGTCTTGGATGCTGATGCATTTTCTCTTTTCAAAGAGAATGGAATCTTTGATTCTACAACAGCCCAAAGTTTCCGTGATAATATTTTGTCGAAGGGTGGAACAGAACCTCCCATGCAATTGTATCTTCGATTTAGGGGTCGCAAGCCAACAATTAATGCGTTAATGCAACGCGATGGTATCTTAAAGTGAAATTTTGTTTAATACGGGTAACAATATAATTATCAGTTATAAATGACTGCAGAAGAAAAACAAACTGACTTAGATAAACGCTATTTACGCATGGCGCGTATTTGGGCGGAAAATTCTTATTGTAAGCGTCGCCAGGTAGGTGCTCTTATTGTTAAAGATAAGATGATAATTAGCGATGGTTATAATGGTACGCCCTCAGGTTTTGAGAATGTATGTGAAGATGAGAATAATGTAACTAAATCCTATGTTCTTCATGCAGAAGCAAATGCTCTCACAAAAATTGCTCGATCTGGTAATAATTCAGATGGAGCTACAATGTATGTAACAGATGAACCTTGTATCGAATGTGCTAAACTTATCATTCAATCAGGTATATGCCGTGTCATTTATGCGCGCGATTATCGCTTGCATGACGGGGTAGAACTTTTAAAAAGGGCAGGTATTGTTGTAAAACATTTGTTTTTAGAAAGCAATGACTAAGAATCAGACACGTTTTGTCCCGCTGCTTGTTTCAGTGGGCGTTATAGTAGGAATACTTATTGGTAGTTTTTTTGCTTCACATTTCTCTGGTCGAAAATTGAGCATTATAAATACCTCTACAAATAAGATAAATGATTTGTTTCATCTTATTGATGATGAATATGTAGACTCGGTTAGTATTCCAGATTTGGTAGAGAAATCTATGCCTGAAATACTCAAGCAACTTGATCCACACTCTACATATATCAGTGCAAAAGATGTGGAAGCTAGTATGCAAGACCTTAAGGGTAGTTTTTCAGGAATTGGAGTACAATTCACGGTCTATAAAGATACAGTTCGTGTTATAAAGGTAGTCAAGGGAGGACCTTCAGAAGGCGTTGGGCTTAGAGCTGGTGATCGTATAGTAAATATTGATGGTAAAGCCTATGTAGGCGATACTATTACGGCAGATGCGACTCGAAATAGACTAAAAGGGCAAAAAGGTTCTCAGGTTCGCTTAGGTGTTCTTCGCCCAGGGCAAAAGCAAATGCTTAGCTATGTTGTGACGCGTGGTGATGTTCCTGTGAAAAGTATAACAGCTGCTTATAAGGTTAGTGAAAGTGTTGGCTACATTCGTATCAATAGTTTTGGCGATAATACATATTCAGAGTTTCTTTCTGCTTTAGCACAACTCAATACTCAAGGTTTCCGAGGTTTAATACTTGATTTGCGAGGAAATCTTGGCGGATATATGCAGCCTGCAGTACAGATTGCCAATGAATTCTTACCAAAGAATCGTCTTATTGTTTACACACAAGGACGCAAGAGTCCTCGTGAAGATTTTAGAAGTGATGGCCGCGGTAGTTATCAGAATCTGCCATTGGTGGTACTTGTCGATGAGACCAGTGCTTCTGCAAGTGAAATCCTAAGTGGTGCTTTGCAGGATAATGATCGTGCAATGATTGTTGGTCGCCGTACCTTCGGAAAAGGATTAGTACAAGTGCCTATAGAATTCCAAGATGGCAGTATGCTACGCCTCACTAAAGCTCGTTATTACACGCCTTCTGGACGTTGTGTGCAAAAACCGTATAAGCTTGGAGATGAGGAAGATTATGAGGCTGACTTATTGTTGCGCGAGAAGCATGGAGAATATTATAATCCAGATAGTATTAAGACTAGTGGACAGAAATATAAGACGGTACACGGTCGCTTTGTCTATGGTGGTGGTGGTATTATTCCTGATGTTTTCATCCCTGCCGATACGCTCAATATGACAAGTTATTTTCGTGAGGCCTATCTTAACGGTCTGATGTATCAGTTTGCCTATGTATTTACGGATAATAGACGTGAGCAACTCAGTAGTATTTCAGGGCTTGATAATATGATAACTTTCTTGAAGAGAAGTTCATTAGTGGAGGACTTTGCTACCTATGCCGAGAAAAATGGGGTACGACGTCGCCCGCGTATGTTGATACAATCGCGAACATTGTTTGAACGTTACCTCATATCGAATATCCTAGCAGATGCTATTGATGATGAAGCTGCCATTATGTATACAAATCGTAGCGATGCGGCTGTTCAAACAGCAGTGAAACTTATTCACGAAGGAAAAGCTTTTCCTGTTCCAGCAACGGCTTATGTCCAATTCTCTATGAATCGTACTTTCTTTCATATGAGAACTGATCGTAATGTGGCACTTGTGTCCTGTTTCTTGCGTACTACTTCTTTTTTTCCTTTAGCTCAATGGTACGAACCGAAAAAGATGCACAACGGGATCTTATACGTCGTCTAAAAAAGTCCTTTGATGCTACTCAGCTTGCATTTTATAGTGAACAGCTCGCACAAAGTCTTTTTGAGAATTCTCATTATCAGACCGCAAGAAATGTGGCTTTATTTGCTTCTTTGCCTGATGAGCCAGATACTACTGCGATATTAGCTCATGCACTTAATGATGATAAAAAAGTTTGGCTCCCTGCAGTTATTGATGAAGAGTACATGGAAATGCGCAGATATCTTGGAGTAGAATCTTTAGTAGAAGGAGCATTTCATATTTTAGAACCGATGGGTGAGTTGCTTGCAGACTATTCGGAGCTCGATTTGATACTTGTGCCGGGAATGGCTTTTGATTTATCTTGTCATCGCTTGGGGAGAGGACGAGGCTACTATGATTGCTTTTTACACAGGTGTTCTCACAAGACATGGCGTATAGGTTATTGTTTCCCCTTTCAAATGTTAGATAAGGTTTCTGTAGAGCCCCACGATGAACAAGTTAATGAATGTATTTCTTTATGAAAGTCGTATTTATACAAGTTGGTAGAACCATTGATAAACACCTTATTGCGCTTGCTGCTGACTATACTGAGCGTATCACTCATTATCTTCCCTTTGAAGTGCAAACTGTACCCGATTTGAAGAATAATAAAGCTTTGAGTTTTGAGCAGCAAAAGATAGCAGAAGGTATAGGACTCCAGCAATTATTGAAAGCAGGAGATCATGTTGTCTTGTTGGACGAAGGTGGAAAGGAGTTTTCCTCTATTGAATTTGCCAATCATATTCAGCGTCGTCTCAATGGCGGTGGGCGCCGCTTAGTTTTTATTATAGGAGGTCCTTATGGCTTTAGTCAAGATATTTATGGTTTGGCGCAAGAAAAAATTTCTCTTTCTCGGATGACATTTAGTCATCAAATGGTACGCCTTTTCTTTATCGAACAGCTTTATCGTGCGATGACCATTCTTAATGGTGAGCCTTATCATCATTCTTAATGAATCGTTTTATCTGTTTTCTTGTAAATAAGATATTTAAAGTGTCTGGAAGTGATAAACTTTTCATAATTGGGCATTCTTTTTGTGTATGCTAGAGGAAAATAAAATATAAAAATGGCATTTATTGATTATTACAAAATTATGGGGATTCCACGCGATACTCCTCAAAAGGATATTCGCTTGGCTTTTAAAAAACGCGCAAAGCAGTTTCATCCCGATTTACATCCAGACGATCCAAAGGCAAAAGCTAAATTTCAAGCCTTAAATGAGGCTTATGATGTACTAAATGACCCAGAGAAGCGTCGAAAGTACGATCAATATGGTGAGCACTGGAGAGATGCAGATACTTTTAATCAAGCAGGCGGTTTTCATGCAGGTACTAATGGCAGCGATGGCTTCGAAGGATTTGATTTTAGTCAGTTTTCTGGGGGAGGAGGCTTTTCGTCATTCTTTGAAAACTTGTTTGGAGGAGGTTCTAACTCTTTCCGACGTCCGCGCCATGAAGCTACAATGAACGTCACAGTTACAATTGATTTATATACAGCCTTACTGGGTGGCTCGATAATCTTGCGTACTGCTAACGGTTCTAGTTTAAAACTTAAAGTAAAACCTGAAACACAAAATGGTTCGAAAGTAAGGTTGCGTGGTAAGGGATATGATCGTGGAGATGGATCTTTTGGTGATATGATTGTTACCTATAACATTCAGCTACCTACAGGTCTGACTGAAAAACAGCGTGAACTACTACGTGAAATGCAGAAGGAAGGAGCATAGATTTTCTAATGATGTTTTTAGAAAGGTGGAGTTTGTTAAGCATTATGATTTCCAAACTTCACCTTATCTTTTATCCTTTTTTCTTGCTTTATTTGAAAGTGAATGAGCATGCGTGGAAACTTTTATGTTAGTTGGTACAGGAAAAATCTCTTTATAGTGTCTAAAAATATCCTTATAGTGTTTACGAATATTCTTATTGTGCCAGCCGATATCTTTATTCTATTCTAAAATATCCTTATTATATTTTAGAATAGATTATGAGCTTGATAGTTAGGCGTTTGTGTGGTCTAAGATTCTTGTATCTTATGCTTAAAAAACAAAAAGGAAAGGAAGAACTTCTTAAACTATATTTTGGTTTAAGAAATCCTTCCTCCCCATTTATTATTGCTGTACTAAAAATCTAGTAGACTAAGCGCACATTGTCAACCCAAAGAGTGTTGCCAACTGTACCTGTATAGGCTCCACCATTACTTGAGTCAAATTTTACAATAAGGTGTGTAGGAGTATCATCACTTGTTCCCCATTCAATTTCTTTGATAGGCACCATCTTACCTTTTGAGTTCTTCATGTAAAATTGAGAATTCAGCCCCATGTAACTTTTGTAAAATGGTTGTGTTGTAATATTTCCATAATGGATAGTAAACTCTTGGTTGTTCACCCAGTTGGTTGTTTGTGTGAAGTAGTGAACCATTGTGCCAATACGTTTTGCATAGACATTGCCTTTTGCATCTTCCCAACGCTTCTGCAAATAAACAACACAATCTGCCAGGTCTCGACCAGCAATAGTCTTGGCTCCCCCGAAGCCCGTTTGGCGAATGCGATCACCCGGCATTAATTTAGTGGCATAATCAAACATGATAGCCTTAGGTCTATGAGAGTATCTAATGCCACAGTTCAAATATTTCATAGGATTAGACGAACTGGTAATGGGTTCCATCATTTGTCCTAAGTAAATACTTCCTGCCGCCAAGACTTTAATGTTTACGATGCCGAGAACCTTTACTTGTTCGAGATGAGTATAAAGTTTTGCACAATAACCATGTCCTGGACGTACTTGCTTAAATACGCTTACATTAGTCTTGTAGATACCGCTGACATGTGCCATAACGTTTGAAGTTGCCCAAGGAGAGCCACCTGTGCCTAAGTATGGTGTGCGGCCATTAATCACAGATGTAGGACCAATGGCATAAACCTGTCTTGTTTGCCCTCCAATAATGCTACTTTCTTCAATATTGCGAGTGATCCATTGGTCAAAGTTTCCGAAATTGATGTACTGTACATTGTTTTTGCTGTCCTGTATTAGTTCATTTTTAGGTAAGAATTCTGTGCGTAGAGGCAGAGCTTGAGCTGTTATCCCTGTGAGAAGAGCCAAGGTTGCGAGTGAATTTCTGATAGTCATATCTAATATATATATAATGTTCTGCAAAGTTACGGGAAAAGCATGGGAGAGCAAAGTAATCGTATCCTAAAACCTTTCAAATGAGTGAATCATGTGTATATTGCAAGCTCTACTTTGTTTTTTCTTGTACGCAGCAGTCTGAGGCAATTCATGCAGAAATCTTTTAGCCCCATTGTTGTTAGATTGTAGCACTGAATGAGATTTGATAAAATTTGCATTATAAAAAGATGAAAGTTTGTTTATGTCTTCAAAAACATTCTTAATTTTGTAAGCGTAATGTGAACCAAATATGAAAATCATGAGTAAACTACTCTTGCCCACCTTTTGTGGTATGGCACTATTCGCTTCTGTAGCGAATGCTGCCGGAACAGATATCCCTGTATCCAATATGCCCATATCTGTTTTCGCAGATAGTATGTTGCATTCTAGTGCGGAGGGACATAGTCTCAGCGAAGTAAAAGAAACGCTCAAATTGGGTGCTAAAGCTTCTGCTTCTGAGAACAAATCAAAGTTTATGGCAGCATTCGATCCCAGTTTTAAGTTTGGAGGTTATGTTGTAGGCAAAGCCACAGTGACGGATCAATCCGACAAGACGCACACTGGTTTTGACTTGCGTCTCATTCGTCTCTATATGAACGGTTATGCTTTTAAGGATTTCTTCTATCGCATACAGTTGGAAGCAAGTGGACAGCCTAAACAGGATAATGGTCCGCGTGTACTCGATGCTTTCGTTGAGTGGCAGCATTGGAAGGAGCTCCGAGTAAAACTGGGCCAGTTCAAGCGCGGCTTTACATTTGAGAATCCAATGAGCCCTTGGGAGATAGGGTGGGGAGTATTCTCACAGTTGTCTAATAAATTGGCTGGAATCTCTATCGATCGTAATGGCGCACATAAGTCAGGTGGCCGTGATGTAGGTTTGCAGATACAAGGTGATTTGTTGGCAGCAAAAGATGGTCGTCATTGGTTTCATTATCAAGTGGGACTCTTTAATGGGCAAGGAATAAACCATTCTGATAAGGATAATTTCAAAGATATCATCGGAGGCCTTTGGGTAAATCCTTGCAAGAATCTGCGTATTGGTTGGTTTGGTTGGAGTGGTAAATATACCAACGAGAATTATAAGGCAACTGATCCTCTTAGTCTGAAAAGAGTGAAGCGAGTACGATGGTCTGCGGGTATAGACTATGAACATGACTGGGTTGTGCGTGGCGAATACGGCCATTCTGTTGGTGGTGTAGTAACTAATCGCCTGGCTTCTGAACGTGCCGATTCGTGGTATGCTACTGTTGGTGCCCCCGTTACGAAGAATCTTAAACTTTACTGTCGTTGGGATTGCTATAGGGAAGCAAAGCAATGGAATAATCTAGTTGCTAATTATGGCCTTGCAGCTAATTGGCGATTAGCAAAGAATTTTATGCTCCAGCTCAACTATTATCTGACAAATAATCGAACCATTCGAGATAAGTATTATAATACGGCCGAGCTACAAGTTTACGCTCGTTTCTAGAGATGTAATAAGACAGAGCAACCTTTTACTTCTGTGGAAGTATGGCTGCTCTGTTCTTTTATCAGTACTTTCAGTAGAAACAATAAGAGATTTATTTGTTCCTTTGGTTTTATTACTGTTGATTTTATTTTAGTGTGATAATGCGTTGTGTGGCTTCTCCTATGGCTTTATGAAGCTCATCAAGTTCTTTAATCTTTTTCATATATTCCAACACCTTTGGGAGATCGCCACTCTTGTATATTTCTGCCAATTCTTTATGTGCAGTTTCGAGTTCTGCCTCTATAAGAGCCATTTTATAGTCATTGAGAAGTTGTGGGATACGATCGGCTAGATGGTCAGTATCTTCCCCATATTGTATGCGATTATTGGTGCAGAGTTCATTCTTGTCTGTTGAGAGTTCTGCTGCAAGCATACTTATGGATTCTTCAGGATTGTTAAGAAAAAAAGGGAGCGAATGCCAATTTTTTTCAGAAACATGAAGTTCGGCTTCTGAAAGGATGTGCTGATAAAGTTGATTTTGCATTTTCAAACTATCATTCTTCAAATCTTCACAGATATAGCTTGTCACGCTATACTGAACACCTTCAGATTCAAAAAGAGGTTGTTCACCATGTCGGATAATATCCCTGATGAGCAGACGTTCCATTTGAGCCACTTTATTGCGCGATTGTATTTGTAGATCTTCTTTGCGCTGTTTCTCCTGTTCTTGAAGTTCCCGCTCGCGTTGACGTTCATCTTTTTCTTGAACCTGGGTTGTTGTTTCTCTGCGCATTTTGGCTACTTCAGACAGAATCATCTCTTCGCTAACGTGTATCATTTGCGCGCATTCTCGCGAATACATCTGGCGAATAATACCTTCAGGAATCAGACTGATACTGTGGATAATTTCAGAAATAAAGTTTGCGCGCTTTATTGGATCGTTTCCAACATCTTTCATCAGAAGATCTGTCTTAAAGCGGATAAAGTCTACTTGGTTTTCTTTTATGTATCCCTGAAATTTGGATGCACCATATTTTTGTGCGAAGCTATCAGGATCCTCTCCTTCTGGAAGCAAAAGTACTTTTATGTTCAATCCCTCAGAAAGGAGCATATCAATGCCTCGCAAACTTGCATGAATACCTGCATTGTCTCCATCATAGAGTACAGTGATGTTATTTGTGAAGCGATGGAGCAAACGGATTTGTCCTTCTGTGAGTGAAGTACCACTAGATGCAACTACGTTCTCTACACCGCTTTGGTGCATAGAGATAACATCCATATAGCCCTCTACAAGAAAACAACTGTTTTCTTGGACAATAGCTCTTTTAGCTTCATAAAGTCCATAAAGTTCGTGAGATTTACTATAGATCTCCGATTCAGGTGAGTTTACGTATTTCCCTACATTCTTGTTCTGTGTGAGAATACGTCCACCGAAGGCAACAACTTTTCCCGAAATGCTGTGGACAGGATAAATGACACGTCCATGATACCTGTCCAAGACTTTTCCATCATCTGTTTTGAAGCAAAGTCCCGTCTTGATGAGTAATTCAGAATTAAAACCTTTAGAGATAGCCGCTTGGTAAAGGGAGTCTTTGTCCACAAGTGAATACCCTAAATGGAACTTTCGGATGATATCATCACGAAGACCGCGTTGGCGGAAATAAGCCAATCCGATTGCAAGACCATCGGCCGATTCATGTAGATTATTTTCAAAATAGTTGCGTGCCCACTCATTGATGATAAAAAGACTTTCTCGCTCGGTCTGTGCTTGACGGTCCTTTTCGGTCATCTCTTTTTCGCGGATCTCTATACCGTATTTCTTTCCTAACCATTTGATAGCTTCGGGATAGGTGAGTTGTTCCATTTCCATCAAAAAATGGAGAGCATTTCCACCTTTGCCACAGCCATAACATTTACAGATTTGTTTTGCAGGAGAAACAACGAATGAAGGCGTTTTCTCGTTATGGAAGGGGCAAAGGCCTTTGTAGTTAACTCCAGCTTTATGGAGTGTTACAAATTCTTTAACAACATCAACAATATCTGTTGCGTCTAGAACTTTTTGTATCGTGCTTTGATCAATCATGATAAATGTCCTGTGTGGCTGGAGTTGGAGGAGAAATATAAAATACTGATTCTCTGCTGTGTAGTTCCTCTATGCAAAAGAGATCGTGGAACTAACGTTAGAAAGAATAGTCTATACCGACAGAAAGGAATTCATTAAATTGGAAATAACTTCCACTATCTTTTCTCCGAACGTTGTCATCGAAGCGTGGATAGAGAAAAAGCTTGGTGGAAAGGAATCGGTTGATTCTTAGATATATAGTGTTCTCCCATTCTATTTGCGCGTACTTATAATTAGTGTAGTAGAAGAGACGACTATCCCAGGTGACATTTTTCCAAGGAGTCCATTTTGCCGTTATCGTTATGTTCGAACCATAATCAAAGCGTGTGTGATGATTTGGCTTTACCCCAAAGGAAGGGGCTAGTCCCATTCGACTTACATACTTGAAGTCACAAGCAAAAGGAGATAGATTGGCGTTCACGTTAAAGCGATTATTTTTTGTATGAAGAGAATATTTCATACCCAACGTGAATAGACCTTCAAAAGGTGACATAAAGTCGGAACGCACTCTTTTTTCGTTTTTCTTATAGCTGCGATAGAATTGCGTCCAACTTTGAAGCATGGCTGAATAATACCAATGTTTTGACGCTTTAATACCCAATTCGTTGGTGAGGCGGAGAAGGTCAGTATTGGTCTTATATCGATGTTCAGTATCAGAATTTGAACTCTGAAGCCCAAACTTCATTTCTAGATAATTGTTGAATGTGATTTTCTGTTTATTATCGAAATTGGCTTGTACGTTCAACGTCGTTAAGAACGAATGATTACTTTCTCCGCCTTTATACCAATTGTCGGAGACGTAGTTCTGCATCAACTGGAATGAAACATTTGCACGAAAAGTCCAAAAGGAGGGACGATGTACTACGATGTCTAAATTCTGAAGATTAAATTCTTCGTTTGTTTTTTCCTCTACCTGTTTGGACAGTTGTACATTGGGCTTTATAATTTGCTCATAGGAACTTGGAGTTGAGCTTCTTATAGTATCGTTTAGATTCTGAATAAGCCATGGCCTTTGAGCATACACAGAGATTAAAGCCTTACTTTCCAGTATGGCTCGATAATCATCCTCTGGCGTAGATAGAGAAAAGAGTTCTTTGACAGCTTTCTCATAGAAAGTTGGGCTGGCAAATAAGCGGAAATAGTAGGGATTTGACAATGTATCAGCCTCTTCATATTTCCAGTCGTTGTAGAGCGTTTTCAGCTGTTGTAGAGAATCAGAATAGATTTTGCCAATACGTTCAATTTTTTGCTTCTCCGTGCGCACTGGAGCTTGAGCTGCACTATAAAAGGGGAACCAAGCAAAAAGGAGGACGCCGAGTATAAGTCTATTCATATTCATCAGTCTTGTATACATTATTTGCAAAGTTAGTGATAACTTTTGCAATGCGGCAAATTTGTTATATTTCTATTCTTATTTTCTATTCCTTTTGTGGAAAGTGAATCATTGAACAGTGAAATCCCTTGTTTCCTTTTCATCTGGGGCTTTTGTGTGTTTCTAATCTAGAGCTCTCAACCTGAAGATTGTGTAAAAATAGGAGATTTCTTTTTCTTGAATTTTTGAGGCTTTAGTTTTATATTGTTTGTTGATATATATGTTTCTCAATCTAGCGAAGTGTTTTGTGAATTTTGCTCGTAAGAGTTATTAATATTTTCTGCAAAGTGCTTTGTTTACTGAAAACTCACTTCTTTTCTGAAGAAAGAAGACAAGATATGTGTGATGATTGCGTAAAATAGGTACAGTTATAAGTTAGAATATAGTCTTTCCAAATATCTTTATTGTATTTTTTAGTTCTCCTTTGGAACCTCTAAATTTTCTTATTGTAGTGGTACTTTACATCTATACTCTTTTCATTCCTTGATGGTTGAGTTTAATTTGATACGATTCATGGAAGAATAAATTTTGAAATTTATTTATAATATTCTTTTATCTTCTCGTATGAAATATCTAAAGTTTTACACAAGTTCTTGCATGTCTTTTTTGCTCTTTCTAAAAGTGAGCTTTCTTTTTCTTAGAAACAATTTATCCGCAATATCTGGGATGTAGATATTACGGATAAAAAGTTTGGTTCTCATATTTTGAGGTAGGTGTTCAATTAGAATTCAATGCTGAACCGCACGGAAATTTGTCTGCCCGTGAGATAATTGGGTACGGCATATTGTGTGTTGGTAATATCTGTTACCCAATAGTAAGAATTTACGTTGTCGATACCTAAGAGGTTGAAACAATCTATACCTATCCAAATGTTTTTGAAGAGATGCCGTCGTGCCGTTTCTATTCCAGCTTCTTGTTGTCGTTGCCAGCGGAGAGGCATACGATAGGAGAGTCCAAGGTCTACACGTTTATATGCAGGTGAACGGAAGGTTTGAAAATTCCGACCTGTGTGAGGAGGACCAAAGGGAAGCCCCCCAGCAAAAGCCATCTTTAGTGTAGCACGCCAACGCGTACTTCCTGGGAAATAGTCAGTGAAGAAAGCTGAGAAATTGTAGCGTTGATCAGTAGGCCGAGGCAGCCATTGTCCGTCTACTTTCTCTTGTGTTTTCATGAGAGAAAAAGTCAGCCAACTATCAGTTCCAGGAACGAATTCTCCAAAAAGTTTAAAATCTAATCCTGCTGCATATCCAGATGCGATATTGCGACCATAGTAGACTACACGAACATTATTGATGCTGTAAGGATTGAGATTAGTGAGCGCCTTATAGTAAGTTTCAGCCGTAAATCGGAAAGGACGATCCATCATTCTGAACGCGTAGTCTGCTCCCAACACAAAATGGATGGATCGTTGAGCTTTGATGTTGCGATTCATTCTTACTGTAGCAATACCGTTTGTCAGAGTTGTATCGCGAAGTTCCTTGAAGAAAGGTGCTTGATAGTAGAGCCCCGTGGCAAAGCGCAAGGTCCAATGGTCGTTTGAAGCAGGGAGAAAGCCGATACTTGCGCGTGGCGATATGAGAGACTCTTTGTTCCAGTCCCAATAGTTGAAGCGCACTCCATAAGTGAAATTGAAAAGCCCGGCTTTTGTGTTGAATCGCCAAGAGTCTTGCGCGAAAGCTTCAAATCTATTTGTATGAATCTCGTTTACAGATTTCAGACTGTAGATGAGGCGCAGAGCCTTTTCGTCGTAGGGGAGGCTATAACCCATAGAGTCACGCATTTCCCATTCGCGACTATTTTCTTTAATACGTTCGTTCAGCCAGTTTAACCCCACTTGTAAGGTGTGACTATTCAATGTGTTGCCAGCCTTAGCTGTCTTTGTGCGGAAGCGAAGCCCAACATTGTAAACATTTGCTTTAAGTCGGTTTCGAGCATGTTCCATGTATGTTCCTACTCCCAACTGTTCTTGTGAAGTTGCTTCTTGTAACCAGTATTCTCCTTGAATATCGTAGTTCTCATGTTCCAAGGTTGAGAAAGTAGACATTTGAAGTGCAAGGAATGCCTCGGGGGAGAGGTGGCGCGTAATGGTGGCCGCACCAAAGAACGTACGGAAACGGTCCTTTTCTTTACCATCAAAATAGACAGTAAAGGTTTTAGGATCATTTAATGTACCAAAAGATGTCTCACGATTCTTGGGGTAGAAATTGTAACTGTTATCGGAGATATTTCCCAGTAAATCAATAGTCCACTTTCGCGAGGGACGCCAAGAAAAGGCACCTTGATAATCTAAGAAGTTTGGCTGATATTCACCTTGCGTGTCCATAGATCCCAAAAGGTGGCGAGTGGTTTTGTAGCGAACAGAAGTCATGAAGTCCATGTGTTTATTTCCCCAACCAAAATATGCTCCAGCTCCTAAAAGTGAAGTATTGATTTTTGCTTCAAACTTCTCGGGATGCTTGTAGGTGATGTCAAGAACAGATGACATCTTATCACCATAGCGTGCTTCAAAACCTCCGCTACTAAAAGCTATGCGCTCCACCATATCTGGATTAATAATCGATAATCCCTCCTGTTGTCCAGATCGTACGAGTAGGGGACGATAAATTTCTATGCCATTCAAATAAACGACATTCTCGTCAAAAGAACCGCCTCTCACATTGTATTGCGAAGAGAGTTCGCTGTGAGTAGAAACTCCTGCTTGCGACTGTATGAGTTCCTCTACACCATTTCCTGTTGTTGAAGGAGTATTCTTTAGAGCTTCTGTCGAAATACGCTGCTCGGTAGTAGCTTCACGTTTTTGTCCTAACACGGTTGCACCTCCGAGTTCGTAATCCACACTATTGTGAAGGACGATATCCAGACGTACAGAGTCTCCTGGATTACGCAAGAGACGACGGCGACTTCCGTAGCCTATTTGTGAATATATAACTTCTATGGAATCAGCACTTTCACAGTATATTGTGTAGAATCCCTTTAAGTCTGTCATGGTTAGAATTGGTAAATCTTTAATTCTAACATTGGCCATCTCAACAGGACTCCCACTCTCGTCCTTTACTGTACCAAAAATTTTTGTGCGACGGGCAAAGGAGGGGAGAGCTATTAGGCAAAGGAATAAAGCAATTATGAATCTTCTCATATGTCTAATAAACGCTCTCTTCTTTGTGTATATTGTTTTCTACTTGAAATTTTTATATTTTAGGATTAGTTATTTCAGTATTTGCGTGATTCCTTGTTCTCTGTGGCAGAGGTGTACTTCAACACCGAACCTCTTATGGAGATGTTCTGCAACGTGCTGTGCAGAGTAGACACTACGATGTTGTCCACCCGTGCAACCGAAGCAGATCATAAGATGAGTAAAATTACGCTCAATATATCGATTTACATGAAAGTCGATCAGTTCATATACGTGTTCTAAAAAAGCTAGGATTTCTCCGTCCTCTTCAAGGAACTGTATTACGGGGGCATCCAATCCTGTGAGTTGTTTGTAACGTTCATAGCGACCAGGATTGTGTGTAGATCTACAATCAAAATAATAGCCACCACCATTTCCACTATCATCAACTGGTAGACCTTTTTTATAGCTAAAGCTCCACACACTTACGACAAGTCTGCTTTGAGAAACTTTTGTCTCCTCATGAAGTTTGCTATATACTGGTAAATCTGTTAAGCGATACAAGGTTTTATTGAGGTGCTTATATTTTTTTGCTGTACCATTCTCGATTAACGTGCGCAGATTCTTGAGAGCTAGAGGAATACTTTGTAGGAAATGTTGCTTATGTTCAAAAAGTCCGCGCAGCCCATATGCTCCAAGCACCTGTAGTTGGCGGAAAAGAATGAATTGTGGGAGTTGTTCCGAGTAGCCTTTGGCGATTTCAGGAGCAATGTGTTGTAATTCTTCAAGATATGTTTTAATGATATTTTTGCGAAGTTCTGCTCCATATTTTGCCGAGGCTTGCCAAAGAAAAGACGAAATATCATATTGTAGTGGACCAGCCTTACCTCCTTGAAAATCGATAAAGTAAGGCTGACCTTCTTTGAGCATCACATTGCGCGCTTGGAAATCACGATATAGGAAAAAATGTGGAGAATCGCAGCAAAGGTCTCTAGCAAACTGTTCTAAGTCGTGTTGTAATAAGACTTCATCAAAATCGATGTCTGTGGTTTTTAGAAAGCAGTATTTGAAATAGTTTAAGTCAAACATTATTGTCTCTACATCAAAGTGAGTAGGAGCAATGAGTTGAGTATAATCTAAGCCTTCATTCCCTCTGATTTGGAAGTGAGGAAGTATTTTGATAGTTCTTTTAATTAGTTCTACTTCTTCTTGATTGTAGTTGCCATTGGCCTCTCGTCCTTGCTGTAAAGCTGAAAATAAGGAGGTGTTTCCCAAATCTTCTTGCAAGTATCTGCTTTCGTCTTCTGAGACAGCATAGACTTCGGGGACTGGAAGATTTTTCTCCTTGAAATGTCGTGCGAGGTATAAAAAACTATGATTCTCTCTTTTCGATGTACCAATAACTCCGATACAGGTTGTTCCATCATCGGCTGTTAAGCGAAAGTATTTGCGGTTACTACCAGCTTGTGCTAATGGCTCACATGAAACAGGAGTTTTCCCCGCGTATTGTTTATAGAGTTGAACGAGCTGTTGCATATAGTTGTTTAATCTTTACGATACCAAATTTTTAGAATCTTTCTTCTAATGGCTAATGAGTTGATAATACTTACTAAACAGAAAATGGAGAGCCCTGTGAGAACGGCTGGGAGTAATGTTTGAGAATGTACTTGAGGGAAGATGAGTTCTATCATTCCCATATAATAATTACGGCATACAAGGAGTAAAATGAAAGCAAAGATGAGGACTGCTGCATTCATGCCCAATGTGAGCATCTGATAAGGCTTGCTAACTTGTTGCGGACTATAGCCGATGAGTAATAAGTTTTCTACTTTTGTATTGTTCTTCTGAACAAGTAAATAAATACTAAGCATCAGAATATAGAAACTCAAGATACTCACGAGCAGTCCAACGAGCATGACAAGACTAATAATGACTTTTAAAAAATAAGTAGCTTTGCCTGCATCTAACTTATTATCTTCTACATCGTAACCTTTTTTTTGCATGTATTTAGCAATACCTTCGTCCGTTGGAGTGTGAACTTCCACGATAACGCGAGAAGGATCTTCCGTCTTTCCTGGTTCAAATTTTTCATTGCTCCAGTCTATGAACGCTTTAGGAACAAGGATGGTGTTGATTCTGTTAGAGAAACCAAGAATCTTGCCTTTGAATTGTGCGTGTTGCCCATTAGCGTTGATATATATCTGCATATTGATAAGTCCGACAAGTCCATCGCTCACTTTGGGTAAACCACGGCTCTGCGCAAAGCCAAAGTTGTATAATGCAATGTAAGTACGTGGCATGATAATTGGTACCTCTGTATCTCCAGGTTTATAAATCCATGCTTCTTTAGGAGTATCTACGAAATTATCGGGGACAGCCTCAAAGAACATATCAGTTTGGAATGGAGCAGTGCCATTCATGCTCATAGCTGCGCTTACTTTATATTGTGAGGTAGTAAAAGGAGCTGCACGTTTAGCAAAGGGTTGTTTTTCAATATCCCTTATTTCGTTTTCGCTGAAAGAATTTCCACGTCCGCTAAGTGTCCCAACTGTTGTGATATGTTTAGATAGGACAAGATAATTTGCATTAATAAAACTATCATCTTGATTGAATAGAGGAATTACATCTTTATAGAATTGAATACCAAGCATCACAATCCACATTCCAAAAAGATTCGCAAAAAAGAAGCCTGCCAACTGGCTAAGACTAATATGCTGGCGAAGAAGTTTCCATACTAAATCCATAGCTTACAATTTAAATGTCTTATCGTAATTTAGTTGCATGTGTTTACCTATACTGGTAATAATGGCTCCTGCCCCTTGTTCGCGTACTTCCTTCATTATAATCTCTCCCATAATAGTTGAGTTATGATCATCAAGATGGCTGATAGGCTCGTCTGCAAGGAGAAAATCAAAGGGCTGGACAAGAGCTCTGATTAAAGCTACTCGCTGTTGCTGTCCAAAACTCATACGTCCAATTTTTTCATTTATTTTATCGGGAATATCAAGTATTTCAAACCATTCTTTGATCTGTTTTTCGCTTTTAAAGTTTGTTAGCCTATTTTTTATCTGTACATTTTCCATGGCTGTTAATTCGGAGAATAACCGTAATTCTTGGAATAAATGACTGATATGTTTTTTGCGAAGGTCTACCCAATTAGATACGCTAAACTGCCGAGTGTCTTTGCCGTCAAAGGTAAGCTGTCCCGAAAAGTCATGCCGATAACCTAGGATATAAGAGCAAAGTGTCGATTTTCCTGTGCCCGACATCGCTTCTACAAGATAGAGCTGTCCTTTTTCAAAAGATAATTCATGTTTCCAAACTTCACTTTTGAGGTCTGTACGTTGAGAAAAAACATGAGGAAGGACATTGTTTAGTTTTATAGTCTTCATTTGTGAGAATATTATTTTATCTCTAATGTTACTCTCCGTTTTTCCAATGCTTTGTAGGTTAATGTTGTATGACCCTTAAAGAGCGTCGCAAAAAAGTCTTTTGTAGCTCCAGTTACGCAGGGCTGCTGCAATAGCTCCTTCAGATTGACACGAAAATACTGCCGACAGCCTATGGCTTCATTTGCTATGTCTTTTCCTTTATCTGAATCAATTGAGTGATTGGATTTGAAGAATAATAGATCTTTATTTTGTCCAAAGAAAAGTTCTTTTTCCTTTGACTTTAAACAATAGGTATTTCCAGTTTTTGTGAGCGTTACACCATTTTGTTGCTTAGCCTTTTCAATCCAAGAGGCGGCATTAGTCATCAAGTTCTTATTGTTGGTTTCCGCTTGCAAAGAGAAGGTCGGTGTCATGTCTTTGCTAAGATGCGTA
The DNA here is from genome assembly GCF_963536905.1 of uncultured Alloprevotella sp. NCBI lineage: Bacteria > Pseudomonadati > Bacteroidota > Bacteroidia > Bacteroidales > Prevotellaceae > Alloprevotella > uncultured Alloprevotella sp. The sequence continues at coordinate 22,431 of NZ_CAUTBW010000008.1, forward strand.
ATGAGTAAGGATGTATTGCCATTGATGTTCTGCAACAGAGAATTTGCTTCGATCGTTCGATTTAGTCCCTGTAATACTTGGTTGAATGTAGCATCTTGTCGCAAAAGCTCAAATAGGTGATTTCCTTTTGTCCAAGAGGCGAGGAAGAAAAGGCTGTTTTCTGAAATATAGCTAGGATGCACTTGAGAAATAGGCAAATTCTGGCGCTCAAAAGCTTCATAAGCTGCTAGTGTTTCTTTTTCATCACAAGTTATCTCTCCAATCATTTGTGTAGTCTTGCCTAAGTGTACGCCAGCAAAAAGGTTGAAGGCTGATGGATCTACATCCGAAGGTACATCAAGTCGGAATAGAAGGTTGAAAGGAGTGGGGAATGCATCAAGAGTAGAGAAGATTTTGATGTCTCCTTCCTGCTGATTCATTGTAGTGTACTTATCTGTATGAATAAAACTATCGCTGCTTCGAAAATCAAAGAGTTTCGAAATAGTCTGTGTGAGCATATCTTGCTCTTGGATAGTTCCGGGACCGAGTATTATTAAGGTCTGACTATTCCACGCCATTTGCCAGCCCTCGTTGAGCCAAGTCCAGTTTAAGTCATTATTTTTTCTTGGCGCCATGCACTTGTGTTCCTTAAATAAGCGCTGAATGTTTGCTGCAATCTCCTGCTCATTTGTCACTTGCGCAATAAAGCCAATGTATTCATTAGGTGTGATAAAAGCATACAAAGGCTTAGTGAGGTTTATCCCACTTGCTTGGATTCCCCAATACTTTGCAAGAGAAGATACAATCTCTTGCGCTTTTTGAGTTTCTATTTGTACAACGGCTTTGGCCTCATCGGGAATACAATCTTCATAGGATTTTGGAGCAAAGAAGCAGTAGTAGATTCCGACAACAACGATAGCTAACGCAACAAAAGGTAAGATAATGTGCGTGAAGAGTTCTTTAGATGGCTTTTTCATAATCTTTTTGCTAAATACATAAGGTGTACGGCAACAAGGGCGGCAGTTTCTGTTCGTAACCGACTTTCTCCCAGCGAAATAGATTGGAAACCTGCATTGATCGCCTTTCTTACTTCATCAATACTGAAGTCGCCTTCTGGGCCGACAAGGACTTGTGTGTCTTCCTCGCTATTAACAATTTCGCCCAGGAAAGGTTTTTCTGTAGATTTTCTTATATCTGATTCAAGATAACAGTGAGCAATAAAACGTTGTCCTTTGAACGGTTTTTTGATAAACTTATCAAAATTCATCATTTCTTCAATCACAGGCTTTGTTGCTTTATGGCTCTGTTTCATTGCAGCAATAACAATCTTTTCAATGCGTTCGGATTTGATAATATGTCGCTCCGAATTGTCGCAGTTTAGAAACGAAATTTTGTCTACGCCTATTTCTGTTGCCTTTTCTACCAGCCATTCTATGCGGTCAATACTCTTGGTTGGAGCAACAACTAAATGTATGCTTCCTTTCCAAAGTTTTTTTTCAGGATGAGCATTACTGATTTTGATTTTACAATGTTTTTGAGAAGCAAGCGAAAGCTCTGCATCGTAGAAAGTTCCTTTCCCGTCAGTGATGAGTAGCTCTTCTCCTTCTTTTAGTCGAAGTACTCGAATGGCATGTACAGCTTCCTCTGCAGGGAGTTCTTGTGTCTGTTCGATATCTGGAGCATAAAATAAGTGTACTTCTTTCATTGAAATGTTATCATTATTGCAAACACAAAAGTACGGTAAAGCCTAGAGATTGCAAAGGAAATTCAAGGTTTTTGTTTTGTCCGTTAGAGACTTTCCATTACATTTGCTACGAAATAGCGTAGCCAGATTGTATGAAAGTCTATATGTTTGAAACTATATGTATCGATTATTAGCAGTACTCTTTATAGCAATTATGTCCTTTTCAGGCATTTCTCCTGCTTTTGGTGATTCTATAGATCATGATACCGGTGAAGTTCTGAAAGAGGGAGATATGCTTCCTTCATTTTCTTTATCGATACAGAAAGATGATGTGATAAGTTCTTTCGGAGATGAGAAGAAGCCTTTTGTTTTCGTATTTTTTAATACGAATTGTTCTGACTGTAAGAAAGAATTGCCCGTTCTCCAAAAGTTTTACGCCAACCATTTGCATGATCTTCAGATCGTGTGTGTTAGTCGTGACTTAAAAGGGACGTTTCAGTCTGAAGAAGAGATAATTCACTACTGGAAACTCCATCATTTTACTATGCCGTTTGTGGTACAAACTGATAGGAATCTTTATAATCAGTTTGCTCGATTTGGCATTCCTCGTATATATATAGCAGATTCAGAGCACATCATACGAAAAACCTTTGTAACTAAGGTTTCGTATAGACAATTATGTAAAGCGTTGAAATCTATCAATAGAAAAAAATAACTAACACCATCATGAATAATAATTTTGCTTTGAAATCACGCTTTGTCGTGATGAATTTCTTGGAATTTGCCGTCTGGGGAGCCTATCTGACCTCCATGGGCAGTTATTTAGTTAATGTAGGTCTTGCGCGTGATATTGCATGGTTTTATGCGGTGCAAGGAGTTGTCTCTATATTTATGCCAGGTCTCATGGGAATCATTGCAGACCGTTGGATTCCAGCTCAGCGCCTCCTTGGTTTATGTCATTTGATAGCTGCTATTTTTATGGGAGCAACAGGTTTCTATGGTTTAGGATCAGCGGGGAATGTGCAAATGCCGATATTGTTTGGCCTTTATTCAATCAGCGTTGCTTTTTATATGCCAACATTGGCATTATCGAATAGTGTGGCTTTTACAGGTTTGACAAATGCTGGGATGGATACTATTCGCGATTTTCCGCCCATTCGTGTTTTTGGAACAATCGGTTTTATCTGTACGATGGTCAGCGTGGATTTATTGGGTTTTCAAAATACGAGTAATCAATTCTTAGTTAGTGCCGGATTGGGTTTAGTTCTAGCTCTCTACGCCCAGTCTCTTCCAGCTTGTCCTACTAGTAAGGGCGAAGAGAAAAAGTCGATTGTAGAGGCTTTAGGTTTGAATGCTTTCTATCTCTTCAAACAGAAGCGAATGGCTATATTTTTCATTTTCTCAATGCTTTTAGGTGTTTCTTTACAAATAACTAATGGTTTTGCGAATCCTTATATTCAGACTTATGGTCAATTGCCTGAATTTACAGATACATTTGGAGCACAGCACGCGAATATTCTTATTTCTATTTCTCAAATCAGTGAGACGTGTTGTATTTTGCTGATACCTTTTTTTATGAAGCGTTTTGGAATCAAAACCGTTATGCTAATAGCAATGGCTGCTTGGGTTTTCCGTTTTGGACTTTTTGGAATAGGAGATCCAGGGAGTGGCGTTTGGATGTTTATACTTTCTATGATTGTTTATGGTGTGGCCTTCGACTTCTTTAATATTAGTGGAGCTTTGTTTGTTGATAGAAACACTAGTTCTAGTATTCGGAGTTCTGCACAGGGGTTGTTTATGATTATGACCAACGGATTAGGTGCTACAATTGGCACTCTCGGTGCTCAGCAGATTATCAATCATTTTGTCTACGATCTTCCTAGTATAGCGAGTGGCCTTGAGAAGATTGCAGGCTGGAAGATGAGCTGGCTCATTTTTGCGGGGTATAGTCTGTGTGTGCTTCTCTTGTTTTGGCTTGCTTTTTCAGAGTATAAGCAAATGAAAGTTACGAAGAATTAAAGAGGAGGAATATCTTATATAGCGAAGCCACTTTGCAAAGCAAGGTGGCTTTTTACTTTTGTAACGGTATAAAAATAAGGAGAACAAATAAATTTGCTCTCCTTTGTACACCGCCAGGGATTCGAACCCTGGACCCACTGATTAAGAGTCAGTTGCTCTACCAACTGAGCTAGCGGTGCTTTTGCAATCGCTCTGTTTCTGAATTGCGAGTGCAAAGATATGGCTTTCTTCCGAAATGACAAAGATTTATATGAAAAAATAGAATTCTAGACATAGTATAAAAATAAGGAGAACAAATAAATTTGCTCTCCTTTGTACACCGCCAGGGATTCGAACCCTGGACCCACTGATTAAGAGTCAGTTGCTCTACCAACTGAGCTAGCGGTGCTTTTTGCAATCGCTCTGTTTTCTAAATTTCGAGTGCAAAGGTATAAGTTTTAGAGGAAACTACCAAGCATTTTCTTCTCTTTTTAAAAATATTTTTTGCCGTCCTTTTTCAAGTTATTGATATTCAGTGAGTAAATATCTTTATTTTTTATGTAAATCAGACTTGTTATTCTTACTTTAAGCGCAGGACACGAATGCCAATGCTAGACGGGTGTTCTTTTAGATATTGATAGAGTGTCTTAGGTTCTTCTACAACTTTATGGTGGATGCTAGAGGCATTGAGTAGATGGAGCCTACCATCTTTCCCCCAAACTGCAAAACCTAGATGAGAATAATCTATTCCTTTTTTTGTTGTAACGATAGCAATGATATCACCATCGTGGACAACGTGTAGTTCTTTTTTTGATAGATAAGTGTTTTTTTGAGGTAGGTATGTTCCATCAGATCCGTTTCCTGATTTTTCCATGGTGCGAATGCTGTCTACCCATTCTGGATGTGCTTTGAGGAACTTATATTTTGAAGGATTTTGACTCATATAGTAGTTCTGTATATTAATATTTACTGTGAAATACTTAGAGTCAGTAATATCTTTAATGAGATCTTTATTCATATTGTCATGCATCCACCATGAAAAGTAATGATTTCTAGAGAGATAACCATTCATTTTCCCATTTTTATATCGGATAAGTTCAAGATTTTTGCAATAATCTTCAAAAGTTTTTCCACCTTCCCTCTGAGTGATGGCCAGAGCTAGTACGGTTTCCACAAGAGTTGTGCAGTCAAGTTGAGTTAGGTTGACAACTAACTGTTCAGGATCTGCAATTTCTAGTGTAGAAGCTACGTACGGAATGTTGATGAATTTTCTTGCAAACCAAAGAATGTCATTTCCTTTTGCAGGACTAGAGAGATACTCTACAATCTTTGTGGAATCCTGTGACGAGAAGACGACCTTTGTTAGATTGTATGTGTTAATCGAGCAAGTGGTTTTCTTTGCATTTTTCTCTGTCTCTTTCTTTTCAGAGTTAGTGTTGTTTTGGGGTGTACCATTGCAGTTGATGGCTAAGAATGAGAGAAGCGTTAAAAGTATAAGTTTCATATCTGTGTTGAATCTAAATTTTCTAATTGCAAAGGTACATTATTGTTATCACAAGGGCTTCTTTTAGAATATTCTTATTCTATCTTTCTGTATCTTTATCCTATTTATTTTTTTCCTTATTGTATATAGAAATAGGAGTATTCTATTTGATATTATATGTAGCTGGCTCTTGCAAACAATATGGGGAAAAGAAAAAAAACAGGGAAGTTTTTAGTAGACTTCCCTGCTTTTTTGGATAAGTTGACTTGATTATTTTATCAGCTCAAGACTTCTTTTCAAGAATTTGCTCAAGGCTTCGCCTTTTAGTAGACCGTTCTGTAGGAGAGCTAGGTCAATGAGTTGAGAAATAACTGGATTCTTTTCTGCGTATGTCTTTAGAACGTTGACTTTCTTGCCATGTTGAACAGAAATCTCTTCGTTGCAAGTTTTCTTGTCGTTCTTCTGCTCTTCAGTTAGCTCCTCAGGTTTTATCTCCTTAGTTTGTTGTTCGAGAATCGCTTTACGAGCTTCTAAGCCTTTTAATTCATTTGAAATAGGTTCTAGTTCTGCTTTTGTCTGCTCAGTCATATTATTGAGAATATTTTTGATGAGCTTGTGATCCGTATTGAGCACTAAGCTGAGCATATTAGGCATATTCTCCGCGAAGCTCATACCTGGTTGGAATCGTGCAGATTCTTTCATTCGTCGCATGTATTCGCTTTGCGTGATAACAACAGGTGAAGCATCTTCGCCCATAGCCTCTGTTGCAATTTGAATCTCTGTTTTTTCAATTTTGGGGAGTAGAGCAGAGAATACCTCACAGATGTTCTCATTTTCATCCGCTGAGAGTTTTGTAGTTTCGGCATCGTCTTTTTGAATGAGCTTGTTGATGGTGTCTCCATCTACACGTAAAAAGCTACTCTTCTCAAATTTTTGTTCTAGCATCTGTACTAGCGGAGTATCTAACTGTCCGTCCATCAAGAGAATGCTGTATCCTTTATTGCGTGCTGCTTCAATGTAGCTGTATTGTTCTTCTAGGTTGGTAGCGTACAGATAAATGAGTTGACCGTTTTTATCGGTCTGATTCTCTGTTATGAGTTGCTTATATTCCTCATAGGTGAAATATTTTCCTTCTGTATCTTTTAGTAACGCAAAATCCTTAACTCGATCATAGAAATCGTTTTCTGCTAGCATTCCATAATGAATGAAAAGTTTTAGATCGTCCCATTTCTCTTCAAAATCTTTACGGTCGTGTTTGAATATCTGGTTTAACCGATCGGAAACCTTCTTCGTGATATAAGAAGAAATTTTCTTTACATTGGCATCACTCTGTAAGTAGCTACGACTAACGTTGAGAGGAATATCTGGTGAATCGATAACGCCATGTAGTAGTGTCAAGAAGTCAGGCACGATATTTTCAACCTGATCTGTAACATACACTTGGTTACAATAGAGCTGAATCTGATTGCGTCGAACATCAAGATTGCTCTTTATCTTTGGAAAATAGAGTACACCGGTGAGATGGAAAGGGAAGTCTACATTTAAGTGAATCCAAAACAAGGGATCATCATTAGTAGGGTAGAGGTCATGGTAGAATTTTTTATAGTCCTCCTCTTTTAATGAAGCGGGCTGTTTCATCCATAGAGGATCTATAACATTTACTATATTGTCCTCCTCTGTATCAACTTGTTTGCCGTCCTTCCATTCTGTTTTTTTCCCACAAGCTATAGGTATGGGCAAGAAACGACAATATTTGCCTAATAATCGTAGTATTTCTCCCTTCTCTAGAAATTGTTTACAGTCATCATCAATATGTAGAATGATGTCAGTACCTCTTTCTTCTTTTTCAGCCTCTGATATTTCATAGCTTGGTGTTCCATCGCAAATCCATCGCACTGCTTGCGCGTCTTCTTTATAGCTTCGTGTAACGATTTCTACCTGCTTACTTACCATAAAAGTAGAATAGAAGCCCAATCCGAAATGGCCGATGATGGCATTTGCGTCATCTTTATATTTATCTAAGAACTCTGTGGCACCAGAGAAAGCAATTTGATTGATATATTTGTCAATCTCTTCAGCATCCATACCGACACCTTTATCTGAAATTGTCAAAGTTCCTGCTTCTTTGTTTAAATTAATGCGTACAGTTAAGTCACCTAATTCTCCTTTGAAATCACCTTTTGCAGAAAGTGTTTTCAATTTTTGTGTGGCATCTACTGCATTTGCAACAACTTCACGAAGGAAGATTTCGTGATCTGAGTAAAGAAACTTTTTGATGACTGGGAATATGTTCTCAGTAGTAATTCCAATATTTCCTTTTTGCATAATAGTTATAATTTGTTTGTTTTCTTCTGTTGCAAACATTATGCCAAACGATGGATATCTTAGTTATGAGACCATATCTCCTGTTCTTATTCTCCTTTCGAGCTATGTTTGTTATGTATTATGAAATAGTGTCTGTACGATTTAAATTTAATCATAGTTGAATGTATAAATATCTTTGCCTTAATCGTTTTGTGATGCATATTTTTGCACGTGGAAAAATATTCTATTAAATAGAAAGAAACATTCAGTTCTGTCTATTTTACAGAACAAAAGAAGTCTCACAATAGAAGGACAATGTGACTCTTTCCTAGTTTTGAGTATTGTTGCTATTTATCCAATTATCAATGATTAAGTAAGAACTTAAAACTTAGACCGAAATCTTGAGTTGTTGTTGGGTAGGAACTTGACGTGAGTAATGGATTATTAGTTTGTCGATTATAGTAGGCCGTTATTGTGAGGAACTTCGAAAGAGTATAGTCAACCGTGAAACTTATTTGCAACGATTTGTTCCCGCTGGTTGCTTGTGTTAATCCCGTGAGAATATCACGATTAAGTGCGGCTTGGTTGCGAAATGAGAAATCAAAACGGATGTTAAGATCATTGCTAAATCCCCCGATATTCGCTGTAGTTTGCTGAGTATTTTCTTTGTTTCCTGCAGTTCCACGGCGATGCTTACTTTTTACAGTTCGCTTCGGCTGGAAGAGATTAAGATTATTAACCTTGTACCCGACACCTAAAACAATGTCGTTTGATCGTGACTCATTGATTTGTTGATTGGTCATAGAGAGCGCCACTACGCGAGTTTTACGCAGTTCTAGACGTGCCGAAAGGTTATTTAAGAAAGTCATATCAACACCGATGAGTGGAGAGAAGCTTTCATTGAGACTAACAACAGCAATATCGTATTGAGAACTTGGCGTTGGCAGTCCTGTTGTAACATCGTTAACGAAACCGAGTAGACCCATGTATTGCATCCATGATGTATAGGAATTATAAGCTCCCACACTAAAGATACTCTTATAAGAATGGTTTAGATTGAAGCTTCTAAAAACTTTCTTCATTGCATTGAGACGTGATAGACCACCATAGCTGATGCTCCAATTAGGAAGAATCTTACGCAGAGTAGGAAATAATTGTAATCTATCTGAAGAAGCTGTGTAGGCCTTGAGGAATGCAGGAATCATTACGTCTGCGGAGTAGGAATTTACTGTACCATTTGCAGAGTTGAAGGTTTGTCCGCTCAGTGAACTACCACTAGGGTATGTAGAACCTATATATTGTGATTCTACCTGTTCTCTAAATGCTGGTAATGAGGCTAGGAACTTGCGGAATGTTTTACTGTTATAGCCATTACGAGCATTTCCATAACTTTCAAAGGCAGAATTAATCGATATTGTGGTTTGAGTGAATGAGCCTGTTTGAATTATTGGCATTCCACTATACATGTATTGTATGCTGCGAGTTCGGTTTGTATTGCGAGTCGCAGTAAGATCTATTTTGAAATCACGAAAAGGCTCAAGTGTCGCACGGAATTGCCAATCTTCAGTGAGACTAGTAGTGGCAGGCGTAATAATAGAGTCAGACATAAGTAACCAATTTCGATCGGCTACTCGACGAATATAGTCATCATCTATTAAACCAAAAGCAAAATCAAGACCTGGACGCAATCCTTTATTAGATGCTTGACCGAAGAAGTCACCAATGTTTGGTAAGAATCCTGGTAAACTCATATTATATTTATTGCTATAGTTGGCGCTAACGTTTCTGACCATCATTAAACCTCGCGCTACATATTGGCCTACGTCGTAAAAAGCTTTATCTTGTGCTTTTTTCTTTGGTGTGACTGTTAACTTGATCTTCGCACTATCGCGTGTGAGGATTAAGATACGATCAGCATCAAGTATTTTATACTGGAGTTTTATACGCCTACCGTCCTCTGATAGTGCAGTTAGCGTGAATTTCTTTGTTTTCTGGTTATGCTGGACGGTTACCGTAGTATCTGTTTTCAGTTGGATTTCGCGTTCAAAACTTTTAGGTTTATTTTCATTATTCTTTTTAGATTGCTGGTTAGGGCGGGAGTTTCCTAATGCAGAGAATTTGCGATTAGCATTCTTTAGGAATGGGATATGATTATAAAGAGTTTCCATGTTGAGTCGTGCATTTGCACTAATGTCGCGACCCATATTGATGGTGTTACCTAACGAAGTTCCATCTTCTAATTCTGTACCACGAACCCAAGCATAGCTTGACTTGTAGGACGCGTCAATAGTAAGCCAATCAAAAAGAGGTATGAGATTGATTGGTAACCGCCAAGAGGCATCAAAACTTTGAGCATAGTTGAGTGGAGTACCGAATCCTCTAAGACTTTGCCATACAGAATCCTTCCAAGCACGGTATCGATCGGGGTACAGGTCCTTATTTACAGCTGTATAAGATTGTACGATTTCTGCATTAGTGCCTGAATTAAAATTTAGATGTAGGTTCTTTGTGAGATCCCAGCGAAGTTGGAAAGAACGATTCCACAGAAAATCTGAATTCCAGGTAAGTGGAAGAGATTGATTGTCGAGATTCTCTAAGTCGCGTTCTTGCAATTCATAATATGCTCGTGTAATATCCGAATTGAATCCTATGTTCTGTGGAAGATAGTTAAGCCCAAACCGTTTAAAGATTTGCCACCATTGACTGCGACTTTTGATGAACTTTTTGAAGGGTTCAAAAGTTCGATAATTGGGTGAATAGTTGTAATTGATATTCCATTTCCAATTTTGATCTTTTTCCCAAGCGGTAGTTTCTCCTGTTGTTTCTCTACTGGAATGTGCATAGGAAAAAGAGAAGTTTGCAGGATCGTACGGCATGGGATGATGGTGTGTTGTTATATTAAACCGGACTCCAGTTAGTGAGAAGTTTCTATTTTTTACTACCTTGTCTGCAATAGCTTCTAGTTCTTCTTTCTTTGTTTTAGTTGTTAAACCTCGCAGAGCTTCGTCCATAGGCATATCTGAATCCAAAGGATTGTAATGAGGCACAGTCTTTTCCTTTGAATACGAATAATACAAGGGAGCATTTAATTTTGCTTTCTCGGGAAGAAGTTTCCCGAGTTGGACATTGGTTGTCACATTGTATTCGTAGAGATTATTGTCACGACGTTGTGAAACACTTTCCTCTATACCGCCAAAGCCTTCTGTTTCTACGTGGCTACTGAGATCAACAGTTGCAAGGTCTGACAGTTTAATGTTAAGTGCAGCTTGTGCAGCCCATCCTCCCTTATTGTTAAAGTTTTGCAGACGTAATTCATTTGCCCAAACTTCTACATCTTGAACATCACGAGAATTATTGCGCACACCAATCATGACTGTGCGAATATCCCCTAATGTTGGGTTACCCATAATACTGATTTTATTGGCGGGCTTATTCGTATCATATTCAGAATAGAGCTGCCCATAAGATGCTAAACCCAAAGATTTCTGTTTGTTTCGATTACGTTTAACCATAGTAAGCGTTGTGAGGTCTATATCCAGCATGTTTTCTACGGGCCATACTTGAAGTGCACCGGCATTGGAGTTTGGATATAGTTTTGGTTGCGTAACGGTCAATGGTATTTCATATTCGTAGAAGTTAGATTTATAATCAGAACCTAAACGAATGAATATACTAATTTGCCCGTTGGAAACAGGGGGAGAACCAGCAAGAGAATTTGCATGGCTAAACATTTGAATATGCTTGTATTTGCGCAAATCCAAATTTGTATTCTTATATACAGCCTTGGCTGCTCCTGAAGAGAGCGAGCGAACCGTAAGTGCTAGACTTTGTTCATTATTTTGAAGCAGTTGATCATTTCCAGGATCTACAACACGACTTATACCAGGAGGGATAACATAGTTGACAGGTTGCTTCTCATTATTTTCTTCAAAGTTTACACTGCTTGGTTCGAGAGTGCCACTTCCGGTAGCCATCCCATTTGTGTAAAGAGGTTGCTCGTAGGCTCTCCAGTCGCCACGTATTAAGTTGAATGTGCCTAATCGAAGGACTACAGGTTTTTCGAATCCTGTAAGGAACATTCGGACAAATCGAATACTAGAAAAGTCACTGATACCTCCAACATTACGTTCGTAGCTCTCTATTGGGATTCGGAAAAGATACCACGTTATTTCAGGACTACTTCCATCTCTCAATTTTGAATTTGTTACACGAGAATCCACGATAAAGTTTTTACCTACAACCATATCATTGGGTGAGATGCTAACATGGTACTGGTAATACTTTTCGTATTCATTCATGGTATAGTCTGCATTGATATCCTCTGCATCTGGAGTTGTCTTATAAGCGGTCGAATATGATTCAGGTGAATTGTTGGCATCAGCAGAGTTACCATTAGGATTATTAATGTATTTGTATCTTTCCAGAATTGTTTTACGTTCTTTATCGTAGTCGGAACCGCGGAAATAATGATATTTGTCAGCAGAAGGTGCTGCTGCAATACTTTCATAGACGCTTGCAGATACACGTGTTTTAATTGCATCTAAAAAATGACGATATGCAGGAAATGTAGCTTCTTCTGCAGACGTAAGTCCATTGTATCCTACATCTTGTCTTTCGCGGGCACCACTTGCTGTATTGAATGCGTAGGTTACGCTCGTTTGTGAAGGAATACGTCCCCACGCAGTTTCGGTATAAAGTGAGCTATTGCCATCTATAGGCATACCACTCTCATAGAATTTTTTGCCATCTTTCAGAATATCTTCTGAAATCTCTCCCAAATTGAAATAAAGGTCCCCACTAAATGTCGTCCCTGATTGGCGGGCTTTGATAAAGGGGTCTTGTAGCCAAAATTCAATGTACTCAATATTAGATGTTTCAAAATCTGTCTGATCCAACGAGCGCATCAGTCCCCCCCAACGTTGTTTAGGATTGAGTAAGTGTCCATTAATATCCAGATTTGGATCTAAATTATAAGGCCCACGTTCAGAAGGATAATAGGCTATATTAAAAATATTCAAATAGTTACTTTCACGTGTGTCGACAGCTTTATTGGGGAAAAGATCAGATTTAGGGACCTCACGTACATCTGGATCAGAGAGCTGTGCAAGGTCTCCTTTGATATAGCTAGGAGTTAGTGAACTGTTTCGTCGAGTGAAAAGAGGATCTATGTAGTACCATGCAATTAACGCACGATTATAACCATAGCGAATATCGTTGTTTAGCTGAGATTCGCTAAACATAGAAGGTGTGCTGGAAATGACCCAATCTTTGGGATTAGAAATATCTATATTGCTACTGGTATTTTCAAAGTCATCAATATAGGATGCGTTACCTTGTGTTCCTTTGTTTTTACCCGCTATAAGCTGTGCAAATTCTGCAGAAAAATTGATAGAACTTGGCTCGGTCAGATGTATGAGAGGAAGTTTGTCAAAGAGGTTTGTCAGCCATTGGCTCTGATTCTTATACGCCATATTTAATCCCCATATGGTGTTATTGAGAGCTTCTGAGCCCATTGAGACCTTTGTAGTTAGCGGCTTTTCACTGAGGTGCATTACAGTTCCTCCTAACATGAAATTCCTTGAGAAATCATACTGCCAATTTAATCCCCATAACGTTTTACGTTGCAAACCATATTCTGTATCGCTTTCCAACGAAACATTGATAGGAGTTCCTGCGTCTAATAAAGATTTGTTTAAAATCTTTACTGTACCAGAATAATAATCTACGGTATAGTCAGAACCTTCAACAAGTCGAGCTCCGCCAGCTGTGACGATGACAGAACCTCTTGGAACATTGATAGCCCCAAGAGAAATTTCATCTTCGCGTGATGCTTTATATTGGCCTGTAATTAAGAATTTATCTTTTTCTGCGATCTGTTTTGCTATTGTCTTTGTCGAATCGTAAAGTTCTTGAAAGACAAATTTTTTAGCAATTGCAGTATTACCTATTACTTTTTCTAGATTGGAGCCAAAGGGTTCTACAGAAGTGAAAAACACTCGTCCATTTTCAGAATCTATTGTATATCCCTCAACAAAATCGAAATAAGCATTAGGATTCCGTTTATTGTTATTATCTAAACGATCTAAACCAATAAGCTGAATAATTTTTTTATCTTTTAGTCCGTTGATGGGAAGATAATTGAGATATACGCCCGTTGTATCAGAAAGGTATTTGATATCGAGTCTAAATTTATCTTTCTGTACATTATTAGCTCCTAAAGAATACACATTCTTCATCATTAAGTCCCAGTTTCCTTGCTCAGGAGTATTGGCTGTGTTTTTTAAAGACTTTACAAAGAGACAGCTAGAAGAGTTCTTCATGTCGGTTGAAAATTCACCCACTTGATAACTAGTGCCTCTGAAAGTGTATTCAAAGGCAATTGCGAGAACCTGGTCTGTTTGTAGAGTACTTTTTAATGAAATGTAGCCGAGCGTCTTATTTAGAATGTATTCTGAGGGACTAAGGAGGCGAGCTGATTCTAATTTTTCATAATCAGTCCCTCCTCTTAACCCATATCCATCTAGTATGGTTGTTGCTGTAGCAATATCTCGTGCTCCAGATAGACTACTAGTTAGTGTAGAATAGAGTGTATTAGAATTATTAGAAGGATTTACGATGCTTCCTCTGCTCCATAGAGAGTTCTTGGTATGTATGTTTTCACCTAAGTCTGTAAAAGCAATAATATTTCGTGTATTTGTCGTTTGTCCTGTTTTGTTGGTTACCCAAATTTCTACTCGATTGATAGTGACACCACTTAAAATATTAGGCAGTTGTGCCATATTTTTGTCATAGTTGTCTCGGAAGAAATGCGCTAAAAAGAAGTGACGGCGTTCGTCGTAATCGTCCGCACTAAATTCAAAGTTGCTAAGTTGTACACCTCCATTTGACTTTACGCTTTGTGTAGAACTCTTCTTTTGTGCAAGTATTGTTTGAAGCTTTAACTTTCCAAATTGTAAATCTGTGCGTACACCAAAAAGAGAAGTAGCACCACGTACTAGAGAATTATTTGTGGGCATTGAAACGTTTCCTGCTTCAATAAGCTTGACTATTTCGTCTTCTTTCCCTTCATATTGGAGCTTTAGTTTTTGAGCATCGAAGTTAAATGTGGCATCAGAGTTATAATTGAACTCCATACCCATTTTATCTCCTATATTCCCATTGACGCTAAGGTTTATCTTTTCATCAAAGTCGAAGCCGAAGACCTTTCTATTTCTTTCAGAAAGAGAAGGGTTATCAACGGCACGAGTGTTTGCGCCTAGTTTTAATTCAGCTGTTCCTTGCGTTTTTATTCTAACTCCTCCAGGGCCAAATATTTTGCTAGCGGGCCCTAAGTCAAATTTCATATCAGTGAAGTCAAATTTCTCCTTTCCTTTACTTTGTGCGTCTTCTGCATTCTTCTTACGGAAAAAATCTCGAAAGGATTGATGGATGAAAGATGAATTGACATCTTCCTCTGTCATCATAAGTGGAGTAGATATCCAATTCTCTCCCAGTTTTGTTCCAAACTGATAAGTTCCAGTATTTTCATCGTAGAAAATACCTGTAGTTAAGTTTTCTGGATCTTTTAGATCTGTGGAAGAGGAGGTTTTAGATTTTAAATTCTGTTGAACTGTTTGTTTTACAGGAAAATGGATAGTGTCTGCAGGTATATCATACAAGCTGTGCTCTACTTCGTTGTTTGCTTTTTGTACAATCGTTTTAGCATCAAAGTAAAGAGGTATAGCATTTCTTGCTGCAAAAGAAGTTGTTACTATAGCAAGTAAAGTAATGATTATTTTAGCGGTCTGATGTTTCAAAGTAAAACGTCCTTATGTTTAGAATTAAAGCATTTTTAGTGCTAGCTTAATAATGTCTTCAACTGTTATACTCGGGTTTTCTTTTGAAATCTCAATAACAGCCTTTTGAGCTGAGGCTGGTGAAAAACCTAAAGTTTGGAGTGCTCCTATCGCTTCTTCAATATCAGCAGTGATGTTTGTTCGTTTGGCGGTAGATGAGGACGAACTCTCAAATTTTATTACTTTATCTTTCAATTCTACGATAATTCGTTGTGCTGCCTTTGGTCCAATTCCTTTCACGCTTTTAAGACTTCGAACATCATCACTCTGAATAACTCCAATAAGATCTTTAGGAGTAAAAGCAGAGAGAATCATGCGTGCTGTTTGCCCTCCAACTCCACTAATTCCAATTAAGAGACGAAAAAAATCTCGTTCTAAGGTGGAGTAAAAGCCAAAAAAATTGTGAGTATCTTCGCGAATATCTTCGTGTACATACAACGTTCCTTCTTCTTTACCTTGAAGTGAGGAGTATGTGTTGAGAGATATAAAAAATAAATATCCTATGCCTGTAGTTTCTATGACAGCTTCTGCTGGAGTCAAATTTGTTATTTTCCCCGTTATGTATTCAATCATTTTTTTCGTTGTAGTGCTTAATTATACAAAAAACGGCTTAAGGGCCGTTTTATTGTTTATTCAATGCGAAGAATATAATCTATATTGTCTTTAGGAATAGTTATCTTAAATTTTAAGATTCCATTTCTCTGTCTAAAAGGTATATTTGAGTTCTCTTTTAATGCGGTGATTTTTTTGATTCTCTTGGAGATCGGAATGGACATCTCTTGCCTAGATCCTTTTTCGTTTAAAAAGTGAAGATAGAGAATGTTTTCTCTCTGAGTTGAAACGATGCTGTCTCCTTGTTTAAAATTACCTGCACTTGTTCCATAAATACTTTCCCCATATTCTTTGAGCCAAATTCCTATTTGGGTTAATCTAGCGAGTGCTGTATCAGGTAAACTTCCATCTGGTTGTGGTCCAATATTAAGGAGGAGATTTGCTCCCTTTCCACTTGTTTTGACAAGTAGTTGGATAAGTTCTTTCGGGCTTTTATAGTTTTGATCTTTTACTTTATATCCCCACATTCCATTCATCGTTTGGCATGTTTCGAGGGGTAATCTTCCAATCGTTTGTCCTGATAATCCTGCCTTGTTTTCCCCTGGCACATCTCTTTCAAAGATTTGAATATCCTCTCCTTCGAAAGGGTGCTGATGATGATTGTTTCCAATCAAGCATTGAGGTTGTAGGCGGTGTATGTTATCATAAATTTCATTAAACTGCCAATTAAAAGGAATAGAATCTTCGTCATGATCCCACCATCCGTCAAACCAAATAGCTCTGATATTACCATAATTACAAAGAAGCTCTGTCAGTTGATTATTCATAAATGCTAGATAACTGGGCCAGTTTCCTGTCTTTGATGCATGTATTCTCTTGGTGCCGAGTCCTGTTCTTCCTAACGGGTAATCTTCTCGTGTCCAGTCAAGAAGTGAATAGTAGAGATGTAAGGAAATACCTTGTTTGTGACACTCATCTGCTAATTCCTTTACGATATCTTTGCCGTACGGAGTATTCATAATGTTGTAGTCACTCTGCTTCGTGTCCCACAGAGAAAAGCCGTCGTGGTGTCGAGTTGTAAATGTTATGTATTTTGCTCCACTTGCTTTTATTGCCTCTACCCATTTCTCTGCGTTAAAGTTATGCGGGTAGAACGCTTGTGCCGATTTTGCATATTCATGACAATCTATATTTTCATTTGTCATATACCATTCGCCTTGTCCGAAAATAGAATATAATCCCCAATGAAGGAAAATGCCGAACTTATCGTTTGCAAAATCATTCCTGGATTGAATATTTTCTTGTGTTGGTTTATAACTCTGAGCAAAAGATGAAAGAAAAGAAAATAAGAAAATTACTACAATAATCTTTTTCATACGAATCTAACATTTTATCTTTTAAGTGTGTGAAATGGATCGCTTATTTTAACGGTGTTGAGAGAAAATACTTCTTTTAGTGTGATTTCTATCGTTTCTTCTGCAATATTCTTAAAAAATATTCATAATAGCAAATGTTTTTGAGAAATCCTTCTCTATTAGGATTCTTGACAATAGTGCTGCAACAGATTAAAATATTTGTGAAATTTGTGTCATAAGACAATAATTTGTACATTTGCCTGAATAATATAAATATTTAATTATGCTAACAATTTCACACCGTGCAGAGATGATGCCGATGTCACCTATACGTAAATTGGCACCTTTAGCAGAGCAAGCGAAAGCTCGTGGAATCAAAGTGTATCATCTAAATATTGGACAACCAGATTTACCGACTCCCGAAGAAGGCTTAGAGGCGTTAAAGCATGTCACCCGTACAACGTTAGAATACAGTCCAAGTGAAGGTTTTTTTTCCTATAGAGAGAAATTAACTCATTATTATAGCAAGTATAATATATCTCTTTCTCCAGACGATATAATAATAACTACCGGGGGCTCAGAGGCTGTCTTGTTTGCTTTTATGACTTGTTTGAATCCAGGAGATGAAATTATAATGCCAGAACCCGGCTATGCAAATTATAAATCATTTGCAATAGCTGCAGGAGCTAAAATTAAAACGATTGCGACCACGATAGAGGAAGGATTTGCTTTACCTAAAGTGGAAGAATTTGAAAAGCTAATCAATCAGCATACTAAGGCAATAATGATTTGCAATCCCAATAATCCAACGGGATATTTGTACACGCGTCGTGAAATGAATCAAATCAGGGATTTAGTTAGTAAGTATAATCTGTATTTATTTAGTGATGAGGTTTATAGAGAATTCATATATACAGGCTCTCCCTATATAAGTGCTTTTCATCTTGATGGCATCGAACAAAATGTTATTTTGATTGATTCCGTTTCTAAGCGTTATAGCGAATGTGGTATTCGTATTGGAGCATTAATTACAAAGAACGAAAAGGTACGTGAAGCCGTAATGAAATTTTGTCAGGCACGTTTGAGTCCTCCTCTTTTAGGACAGATTGTTGCCGAGGCTTCTATGGATGCAGGACCAGAATACAGTATGGCTTGTTATGAAGACTATGTAGATCGACGCAAGTGTTTGATAGATGGACTTAATAGGATTCCTGGTGTATATTCTCCTATACCGATGGGAGCTTTCTATACGGTTGCTAAGCTACCAGTAGATGATGCTGAGAAGTTTTGTGCTTGGTGTCTAACAGATTTTGAGTACGAGGGAGAAACTATAATGTTGGCGCCGGCTGCTGGATTCTATGTGACGCAAAATGCGGGGGGTGATGAGGTTCGAATAGCTTATGTTTTGAAGAATGCGGATCTGAGTCGAGCTCTATTGATACTTCGTAAAGCCTTGGAATGTTATAATCAAAAATAATAAAAGAAAAGAGTCTGTTTAAGTTATGAATCTTTTTTTAGCCAATCGTTTCTTTAGAAATAATTCGCAAAGAAAACGGAAGGCATCTGTTCCTGCCATTCATATTGCAACTTTGGGTGTTGCATTAGGCTTGGTTGTGATGATATTAAGTGTATGTGTTGTTCGTGGCTTTAAATTTGAAATAACAAATAAGCTCACGGGCTTTGCTTCGCATATAGAGATATTGGATATAAACTCTTTTAGTTCTCCTGAAAGCTATCCAATATCTGTTAATCCACAGCTGATTTCTAAAATTTCTCATCTTCCAAACGTAGAGAAAGTTCAGTATTTTTCTGAGAAAATGGGAATACTTAAAACTGACAATGATTTTCAAGCTGTGAGTATAAAAGGAATTGGGGAGAACTATGATACCTCTTTCATTGCTCAAAGTATAATTTCTGGTAAAATGCCACAACTGAGTAATAGTACTCCTTCGAATGATATTATTATCTCAAAAATGATGAGCGATGCCTTAAACCTGCGCGTGGGCGATAGAGTTTTTGCATACTTCTTTGAGAACACTGTGAAGATGCGCCGCTTTCGAGTTTCAGCAATATATCAAACGAACTTAAAACAGTTTGACAAAACATTTGTTTTAACAAATCTAGCCTCTGTTAATCAATTGAATGGATGGAATACAACTCAAACTAGTTGCTTGGAAGTTCGATTGAATAATATGAAAACTATGACTAGTGCCACCTCTCAAGTAAGAACTTTGCTAAAGAATCTTCCAGATAATCAGTCAAAATCTTATTATGTGCTACCTTTAACTGAAAACCCACGTACTGCTAGCGTGTTGAATTGGTTAGGACTTTTGGATATGAATATCTGGGTTATTCTGATTCTTGTGGCCCTTGTTGCAGCTTTCTCAATGATTAGTGGGCTGTTGATTTTGATTTTAGAGAGGACCAATACAATAGGGATATTGAAAGCTATGGGAGCAACAAACGCTCGAGTTCGACATATCTTTTTATTGTATGCTTTGATGATTGTGGGGCGTGGTCTTCTCATTGGCAATACTGTAGGATTAATCTTAGTTTGGTTTCAATATCAGTTTGGAATGATAAAGTTGGATCCTGCGACATACTATGTATCCGCAGTTCCTGTAGATGTAAATGTTGGAATAATCCTATTGCTTAATGTCGCAACTGTGTTGATAACATTACTAGCTATGCTGGGGCCAAGTTTTATGATAAGTAGAATCCAACCAGCCAAGGCTATCCGAACAGAATAAAAAACTTTTCCTAGTCTTCAAAGAAAAGGAATCTCCTTTTGTTCATTTGGTATGCCTTTTTCAGTACAGAGCAGTATTTAAGAATTTCCTTATCACGTTTAAGAATTTCCTTATTGTGCCAACTGATGCAATAGGGATATCAGTTGGCAGCCTTATTGTATCGTTTTCTTTGAGGCAAATAAAATTCTAGTGGAAGGTAAAGAGAAATAGGAGATATTTGGAAGTGAACTTAAGAAAGATGCATTTGTGGTTATAGAAACAATATAAAGAGAACTTAAACGATTGTAATAAAGCTGAGTGCTAAAAAATTTATAAAGTGCCCTCATAACTCTATAAATATCGATTATGGTGTTTCTATCGTAATACTATGCCGTTGTCTGAGTTCTTTTAAAATATGCTTTGGGAAATTATACGTCTGGTGTATTGCTCTGGTTTAAACTATCATTTAAACACATTTTTGGCTCATTTATATAAAAATTTTGCTTTATGAAATGAAATTCATAATTTTGGCATCGGTAAGTATTTCGAAATACATTGATCATGAATAGGTTTTTTTGTCTTTTTATTGTCTCTTTACTCTTGGCAATAACATCTTTGGCTAATATTCCCACTCGTCCTGCATTCATATATCAACAAGCAGATGGTAGTGAGATTTCTGTTATATCGATATCTAAAGAATCCTTGATATATTATCTTACACAGGATGGTAAAGTATTATTTTATAATTCGCAAAATAATAGCCTTTGCTATGCTATCTCTTCGGAAGATGGATTTAAATCATCTCTGGTTGTAGCTCATTCCGTAAATAATAGAAATAAGGAAGAACAGCATTTTGTCGCTAAATCTGCATTAAGTGAAGACGCTTTATCAAATCAAATTCTACCGAAGAGAATTGAGAAAAAAACATTTGCTACTGTAAATTCTAATGGCTTAGGAACTTATGGAGTCTCAGGAAAAGGCGCAGTTAAGAGTATTGGCTCTCCCAAAATTCCTATAATTATGGTGGAGTTTGCGGATACGAAATTCCAATCTACAACGACTAAGGAAAAGCTTACTCGCTTCTTTAATGAGCCTGGATATAAAGATGAAAAGTATTGTAAGGGTAGTGTTCGTGATTACTTTATTTCGCAAAGTAAAGGCCTTTTTACTCCGAATTATGTGATTGTTGCAAAAGTTGAAGTGGGAGCTGGCTATGCTCATTATGGAGCTGATGAAAACGGACATCGAGATACAAGATGCTTAGAGTTTGTTCAGGAGGTCTTGGAAAAGGCTAATGCCGCAGGTGTTGATTTTTCTCAGTTTCTTGTTGATGGGAAAATCCCACTAGTCGGAATTTTTTTTGCAGGAATGGGAGAACATAATACAGAACGCATAAGTGGTTCTCAGGATTATCTTTGGCCGCATTTTCGTTCCCTTGACGCCCAAGAAGTTAAGATCAATGGATATAAGGTAGGTTCATATTATGTGGGCAATGAAACAAATCCACAGTTTGTATCTAAGGTCTATTCTGGAAAACAGGTTTTTGCAGGAATGGGCATTATGGTTCATGAATTTGGCCATGCGCTTGGTTTACCTGACTTTTATAATACTCGGGGAAAAATTGTTGACGAGAAAGGTGATACCATTAAAAATATGGACTATTGGAGCGTGATGGATTATGGACAATATGCCTATAATGGCTATAGACCGATTGGTTATAATGCCTATGAGCGTTCTGTTTTGGGTTGGCAACGTGTAGTGGATCTTAAAGATTCTCTTCAATACAAGCTTTATAGTTTTGCAAATGAATCTGCTGATAGTGTTTCATGTTATCGCATTGTAAATCCTGTTAATGACAAGGAATATTTCTTATTGGAGAATCGTCAAGTGGACACCTGGTATCCTTCTTTTATGGGAACAGGGTTGCTGATTACACATGTTGATTATAATCAGTCTGCGTGGGTGGCTAATATTTTGAATAATATTACAGATCATCCGCGTTTTACTTATGTTCCAGCTGATGGTAATAAGGCAGGAGTTTATCTTGCATCTTGGGCAGGCTATCAAAATGATCTTTTCCCAGGGACTACAAACTCGTCTGAGTTCTTTGACGATAACTTGCTATATTCTCGCTGGGCATCTGCTTATATAGGGCGTTTCAAGACTCATTTATATAATATTGCAGTAAATAATGGACTTGTGAGTTTCGATTATGGAAAAGTTCAGACAGGAATTGCCTCTACTGAAGTATTCCAAACGAATCTAGAGGGAGTATATGATCTCCAAGGTCGCAAAGTTCAGCACCCAGCTCATGGCTTATATATTCAGAATGGACGGAAAGTGTTTATTAAGTAGACAGACGTGGAACATATAAGATAATCTACTGGGCAATTGGATTTTATCTTGAATCTGATTGCCTAGTTTGTATGTAGAATCTTTGTGTTATGGAGAGTATCGGAAAAACTTAGCTATTCGTTGATAAAAGCTTTTTGGGAAAAACAAATTCTAGGTAAAATACAGAAATATCTTGATTTATGGAAGCTAAATTTTGTACTTTTGTACAATTGACCTAATTTTGCAGAAATGAATAAAAATGCGTAATATGATTAAAATTACTTTTCCGGATGGTTCTGTTCGTGAATATGAAAGTGGCGTAACGGGACTTCAGATTGCAGAAAGCATTTCTCCAGCACTAGCACGCGATGTTGTTAGTTGCAGTGTGAATGGAGATACTGTAGAGTTGAATCGTCCAATCTTGGAGAATGCTACGATTGCGCTTTATAAGTTTAGCGACGAAGAGGGAAAACATACATTTTGGCATACATCAGCCCACTTGTTGGCAGAAGCTTTGCAGGAATTATATCCAGGTATTCAGTTTGGTTTTGGTCCAGCTGTAGAAAATGGCTTCTTCTATGATGTAATGCCAGCAGACGGGCAGACAATTTCTGAAAATGATTTTAGCAAGATTGAAGCTAAGATGTTGGAATTGGCAAAAAAGAACGAGCCTGTTGTGCGTAAAGAAGTTTCCAAGGAAAATGCACTTGCAGAGTTCAAGGCGGATGGCCAAGTTTATAAATGTGAACACATTGATCAAGACTTGGAGGATGGGACAATTACAACTTATACTCAAGGTAAGTTTACAGATCTTTGTCGTGGTCCACACCTTGTTTCAACAGGCTTAATTAAAGCTGTTAAGATAATGAGTGTTGCAGGTGCTTTTTGGCGTGGTGATGCGAAACGCGAGCAGATGACTCGTATTTATGGTATCACATTCCCCAAGAAAAAGATGCTTGAAGAGTATCTGACTCTTTTAGAGGAGGCAAAAAAGCGTGACCATAGAAAGATTGGTAAAGAGATGGAACTCTTTATGTTCTCTGAGCGTGTAGGAAAAGGACTACCTATTTGGTTGCCAAAGGGGACTCAATTGCGCTTGGGATTGCAAGAAATGTTGAGAAGTCTCTTGAGACCATACGACTATCAAGAGGTGATAACTCCTGGTATTGGAGGTAAGAATCTCTATGTTACTTCGGGACACTATGATCATTATGGGAAAGATGCATTCCAACCCATTCATACTCCCGAAGAAGATGAAGAATATATGCTTAAGCCTATGAACTGCCCTCATCATTGTGAAGTTTATGCTCGCAAGCCACGGTCCTATAAAGATTTACCCCTTCGTGTTGCAGAGTTTGGTACTGTGTTTCGTTATGAGAAGAGTGGCGAGCTCCATGGCTTGACGCGTGTGCGTACATTTACTCAAGATGATGCTCATATTTTTGTACGCCCAGACCAAGTAAAGGCAGAGTTTGAATCAGTCATTGATATTATCTTGAAGGTTTTCAAAACATTCAACTTTGAAACTTATGAGGCTCAGATTTCGCTGCGTGATCCCAAAGATACAGAGAAGTATATTGGTTCTGATGAGATTTGGGAAGAAAGTGAAAATGCTATTCGAGAGGCTTGTAAAGAAAAAGGACTTAATGTGCATGAAGAAATTGGTGAAGCTGCGTTCTATGGACCTAAACTTGATTTCATGGTGAAAGATGCCTTAGGGCGTCGTTGGCAGTTGGGTACAATTCAAGTAGACTATAACCTTCCTGAGCGTTTTGAACTCGAGTATACTGGCGAGGACAACAAGAAACATCGTCCTGTGATGATACATCGTGCTCCTTTTGGTTCTTTAGAGCGTTTCGTTGCTGTCCTTATCGAGCATACTGCAGGTAAGTTCCCTCTGTGGTTAACTCCTGAGCAATGTGTTATTCTACCTATTTCGGATAAGTTTAATGATTATGCGGAGAATATTCGTCATGAGTTACTAAATTTAGGAATTCGTTGTGAAACAGATTCCCGTAGCGAAAAAATTGGTAGAAAGATTCGTGATAATGAGATAAAACATACTCCGTACTTATTGATCGTTGGAGAGAAAGAAGCTGCTGAAGGAAAAGTTAGTGTTCGTCGGCAGGGAGAAGGTGACAAAGGAGTTATGTCAATTTCTGAATTTGGTCAATTTGTTCTTGCAGAGGTAGTCAAAGAAAAGGAAAATTTGTTATAAGTAACTTATCTGTAGAACAGAAATAGCTATATACGAGAAGGATAAGGTAAAAAAATAAAGAAATGCTTTGTCCTTCTCTTTTTCTTTTATAAATTTGCAACCGCTTTGGGAGAATAGTACCCATAGTTCAATATTAACATCAATATTAGTAAATTGAAGAACGACAAGAATAAGTTGCAGTATCGCATTAACAGGCAGATTAGAGTCCCTGAGGTACGCATTGTTGGTAATGAGATAGAGAGTCAGGTTCTTTCTACTCGTCAAGCGTTGCAACTTGCGGAGCAAAAAGGTCTAGATTTGGTTGAAATCTCGCCCAATGCTGCGCCTCCAGTATGCCGTATTATTGATTATAGCAAATTCCTCTATCAACAAAAGAAGCACCAAAAGGAATTAAAAGCTAAGCAAGTGCGGGTGGAAGTAAAAGAGATTCGTTTCGGGCCGCAAACAGATGACCACGATTATAATTTTAAGTTGAAGCATGCCAAAGGCTTTCTTGAAGAAGGTAATAAGGTGAAAGCTTATGTATTCTTTCGTGGACGCTCTATTTTGTTTAAAGAGCAAGGAGAAGTTCTTCTTCTTCGATTTGCCAATGATCTAGAAGAATTTGGTAAGGTCGAACAAATGCCAGTATTGGAAGGAAAAAGAATGATTATCTTTATTTCTCCCAAAAAGGTACTAGTGAAAAAGACTACTAAGTCTGAAGACTTATTTGATAAGGCTGAACGTAAGGCTCCACAACAAAAGGCTAAGAAGGAGTATACTGGTCCCAAAATAGAAGGTGAAGATTTTTAACTAAAGAAAGTGCGCGCTGTGTTTGGTATATCACTCAGCCGCCTATTAATTTTATATATTTAATATTAAAAGCAATGCCAAAAGTAAAAACTAATTCCAGCGCAAAGAAAAGATTTGCTCTTACTGGAACGGGTAAAGTGGTACGCCGTCACGCTTATCACAGTCACATTCTGACAAAGAAAACAAAGAAACAAAAGCGTAATCTTGTTCATGTCGCAATCGCTGACAAGACAAATCTGAAGCAAGTTCGCGAACTTCTTTGCCTCCGTTAAAATTAGTTCATTTTAAGTTTAACCGGTTGTTTAGCTCCAAAGACCGATAACTACTGTTATGCGGCGCTAAGCTCCAAAAAGAATTAAAAAAATGCCAAGATCAGTAAATCACGTTGCATCTAGAGCAAGACGTAAAAGAATTCTGAAACTCACTCGCGGTTACTATGGTGCTCGCAAAAATGTTTGGACTGTAGCTAAGAATACTTGGGAAAAAGGTCTTACATACGCCTTCCGTGACCGCCGTTCAAAGAAACGTAATTTCCGTGCTCTCTGGATTCAGCGAATTAATGCTGCTGCACGTCTTGAGGGACTTTCCTATTCTCAATTGATGGGTAATCTCCACAAAGCAGGTATTGAAATTAACCGCAAAGTTTTAGCAGATCTTGCTGTTAATAATCCTGCTGCATTCAAAGCAATTGTTGCTAAAGTAAAGTAAGAAGAATAGCGACAAAATTAAAAGGTACAGTCTTTTTTGAGATTGTACCTTTTTAAGTTTCTCTTTTGTCAGAAAATAATTTATTTGTTAGAGTCTGTCATTTCGTTTCTTACTTTCCTAAAAAGATCTGATGCAAAGACAAAGGAATTTAAGCGTTCGTTGTCTGAATTTATAATTTCATCCTTTGTCCCTTCCCATTCTTTATGTCCTTTATAAATATATAGAATGTGTTCGCCAATTCCCATTACGGAGTTCATGTCGTGAGTATTGATAATAGTTGTGATACTACTTTCTTGCGTAATGCTATGAATCAGTTCATCAATGACCAAAGATGTTTTTGGATCTAAGCCAGAATTAGGTTCATCACAAAACAGATATTTAGGGTTCATAGCAATTGCGCGTGCAATGGCTACACGTTTTTGCATTCCTCCAGAAATTTCATCTGGATATTTAGCTTTTGAATCTAATAGATTTACGCGATCTAGACAGTATTCAGCACGCTTTTTTCGCCGTGCATAATTTTCGCTTGAAAACATATCTAATGGGAACATTACATTATCCAAGACAGGCATTGAATCGAACAATGCTGCATTTTGGAAAATCATGCCCATTTCTCGGCGAAGTAACGCACGTTCTGTCTTTTTCATATTTACGAAAGAGCGTCCATCATAGATGATATCTCCCTTTGTTGGAGAAAAGAGGCCTACAGTGCACTTTATCAGGACAGTCTTTCCTGAGCCACTTTGACCAATTATTAAATTTGTCTTACCATTTTCAAAAGTCGTAGTAATATTTTTTAATACGTCTTTATCTTCAAAAGATTTGTATAAGTGTTGTAGTTCTATCATGAAAGAAGTCGTGTTAAGAAAAGGTCTGAGAAAAGAATTAACATGCTGCTGGAAACTACAGCATTAGTAGATGCTTTGCCTACATCAATAGATCCACCCTCTACAGTATATCCGAAGAAAGATGAAACACTTGAGATGATGAATGCAAAAAATAGCGACTTTATGACTCCCATCCAAAAGAACCAACTTTCAAAGTCGTGTTGTAAACCTGCCGTTAAGTCAGATGCTGTAATTATATGACCAATCCACGCAGTGCAGTAAGCGCCCAATATACCGCTCCCAGTACTGAATATTACCAAGAAAGGCATCATAGTTAAGAGACCAAAAATCTTAGGTAAGATTAAGTAATTAGCCGAATTAACTCCCATAATCTCAAGCGCATCTATCTGCTGTGTAGTTCTCATTGTGCCTAACTCAGAAGCAATATTGGAACCTACTTTTCCTGAGAGGATAAGACACATAATACTACTAGAGAATTCTAGCAACATAATTTCACGAGTTACGTAGCCAGATACCCATAATGGCATCCAAGCACTTTGAATATTCAGTTTGATTTGAATACAAATTACAGCACCTATAAAAAACGAGATTAGCAAGACAATGCCAATGGAATCAACTCCAAGTTGAGCCATCTCTTTTAGGTATTGTTTTCCGAACATTCTCCAATTGTCGGGGCGTCCAAAAGTTCGTCCCATCAATTCTATGTATCTTCCAAATCGAGTTAGAAATTTTTGTATAAACATAAAAAATAGATTGTTTGAGCAAATGTACGAATAAATATATTGTCTTTTATCAGAATATTTTTTTTAAAAGCTTGTGAAAGCTAAAGTTTCTAGGTGCTATTCTGAGACGATACTATTTGGTAGTGAGCGACAATTATATTGGCTCGCCATAATTTCCCCATAGGCACCTGCAGAACGAAAGGCAATCAGATCTCCGCGTTTGCCTTCAGGCATGTAGAAATCCTTTATAAATATATCACTACTTTCGCAAATGGGGCCTACGATATCATATTTCTCTATTTTTTTTGTAGTTGCTGTCAGGTTTTGCGCAAGATGAAAAGCATTATACATGGCTGGTCGTATGAGATCTGTAAAACCTGCGTCAAGGATGAGAAACTTTTTGTTGTGTCCTTCTTTTACATATAGAACTCTACTAATTAAAGTACCACATTGTGCAACTATGCTGCGGCCTAATTCGAAATGTACCTGTTGTCCAGGTCGCAATTTGAGAATATGACGAAATGTATCAATATATTTTTTGAAGTCTGGGATGAGATGCTCGTCAGGATATTCATAGTTAACTCCCAATCCTCCTCCAACATTTATAGTTGATGTTTTAATATTCTCTGCATCTAATTGATCCTGAAGTTTGTTAATACGTTCAGATAAAACAGCAAAGCGGGAATTGTCAAGAATTTGGCTTCCAATATGAAAATGTAGTCCTACATAATTGATATGAGGGAGAGATATGGCCTCTTTAACAGCAAAAACCATATCCTCCATCGCTATTCCAAATTTGTTTTCTCTGAGTCCCGTTGTAATTTTTGAGTTTGTATGTGCATCTATGTTCGGGGTAATTCTGAATGCAATATTTGCTTTTACTCCTTGCTCTGCAGCTAAGTCGTTTATGACGTATAGTTCAGGGATACTTTCTACATTGAAACAACTGATTTGTACTTCTAAAGCAAGTTTTATTTCCCAATCGGCTTTTCCAACTCCTGCGAAGACAATGCTAGAAGCTGGAAACCCTGCAGCTAGAGCTGCTTTTATTTCTCCTCCACTTACACAGTCAGCTCCAAGTCCAGCTTGGCTAATCTTTTTTAGAATTTGTGGATTAGAATTGGCCTTAACAGCATAATGTAGATGATAGTTATCGTTTTCCACTACAGCCTTTTTTGCTGCCTCCAATGTTTTTTGAAGAATTCTAAAATCGTAGTAGTAGAAAGGAGTTGTTTGCTGCTGAAACCAATCTATAGGAAATGGCATATTTTGCATATTGTTAATTAAAGAGTTTTGCGCTGAGAGCAATCAGTGCATTTTTCTTATCTTGTTCGCGCACAAGGAAGGATATGTTGTGGTTGGAACCACCATAACTAATCATGCGTACTGGTATATTGGCCATTGCTTCAGAGACGCGGGATTCAAAGCCAACGTTCCCCCAACGTAGATCGCCAACAACACAAATTATACACATCTCTTCATCTACTTCAACTGTACCGTATTTTTTGAGTTCTTCAACAATTTGAGTTAGTTGGCTCTTGTTGTCGATACTCAAAGATACACCAACTTCGGATGTTGTAATCATATCGATACTAGTCTTATATGTTTCAAAGATTTCAAAAACTTTTGAGAGAAATCCTGTTGCCAGTAACATACGTGAACTAACAATTTTGATAGCGGTAATATTATCTTTTGCTGCGACAGCTTTAATTTTATTAGGCATCATCTCATTGTTGATAACTGTTCCTGGAGCCTTGGGGTCCATTGTATTTAGTAATTTTACTGGGACGCCTGCATAGCGAGCTGGTTGAATACAAGTAGGATGAAGAATTTTTGCTCCAAAATAAGCTAATTCAGCAGCTTCTTCAAAGTTGAGTTGGCGAACTGCTTCTGTATTTTCTACAACCCGAGGATCATTATTGTGCATGCCGTCTATATCTGTCCAAATCTGAATTTCTTCAGCTTTCAATCCGGCTCCAATTAGACATGCAGTATAGTCAGACCCACCACGTAGTAAATTATCTATATCCCCCTTTGCATTGCGAGCAATAAATCCTTGAGTAATATAAAGATCCGCAGGATTAGCTTGTAAAAGCTCACTCAAATGTTCTTTAATATATGGAAGATCTGGCTCACCATTTTCACTAAGTCGCATATAAGATAGTGCAGGAAGAAGTTTTACTTTTATTCCTTGTTCAGTGAGGTAGTTAGTGACCATATTGGTACTAATAATTTCACCTTGTGCAACAATTGTTTTTTCTACAGTATCAGTAAAAGATACACATGCAAAAGAATGAAGAAGAGTAAATTCTTCATCAAGGAAGCTCAGTGTCCGTTGTTTCGATTCTTCAGAAGAGTAAAGATCTTCTATATGCTGT
This sequence comes from uncultured Alloprevotella sp., assembly GCF_963536905.1. Lineage (NCBI taxonomy): Bacteria > Pseudomonadati > Bacteroidota > Bacteroidia > Bacteroidales > Prevotellaceae > Alloprevotella > uncultured Alloprevotella sp. The sequence continues at coordinate 52,350 of NZ_CAUTBW010000008.1, forward strand.
GCATATTTGGAGCGGAGCCTATTAATGACTCCACTAGCTGCTTCTGGATTTCCTTTTTTGAAATAGTCTGCAATTTCTACCAAGCTATTTGTCGTGCCAGACATAGCTGATAATACTACGATATTTCCCTTCTCTTGCGTAATGAGGTTGCATACTTCTTTCATTCGCTGCGGAGTACCTACTGAGGTACCACCAAATTTCTGTATCTTCATAATTCTGCTTTAATCTAATTCTATAGGAGTATTATATTCGTTACTTACATCTTTAATGGAAAAACCTTCTATTCGATATACAATACCAGGAAAGCGACTAAGGTAGTTAAGATTGTGAGTTACCATTAAAACTGTTGTTCCTTGTTCACATACGTTTCTCAGTATTTGTACAATTTTGTATCCTGTATTTTGGTCAAGATTTCCCGTGGGTTCATCGGCTAAAATGATACGCGGCTTATTTAAAAGTGCACGAGCAATACTAATGCGTTGTTGTTCACCACCAGAAAGCTCATGTGGAAATTTATCTTTTTTATCAGTCAGTTCTACTAAGTTAAGAACTTCTTCTATGCGTTGAGATCGTTCGTTTTTTTTCTTCCAGCCTGTGGCACGGAGTACAAAATCAAGATTGTCACCAATAGTTCTATCATGTAACAGCTGAAAATCTTGAAAGATAATTCCCAGTTGTCGGCGTAGCTCAGGCAAGTGTTTACTTTTTACAGTTAATAGATTAACATCTAAGATGTTGGATATAACTTCATCTGAGTTAGATTTGGTGATGGGAAGTTCACCATAAAGAGTTTTTAGCAAGGAACTTTTCCCTGAGCCAACGCTACCAATGATATAGACAAATTCGCCTTCTTCTACATAGAATTCTACATTACTTATGAGCGTTTTATCTCTATGAGCAATATCTATATTTTTTAATTCAATAAGCATAACATGATTGATTTCTGTTGTCGTTTATTCGGGAAAGTCATATAAGACTCTTCTTTAAGACGGTGTAGAGTTACTATTAATATATTTTTAATATGCTTGTGAGATCTTTATTGTTGTGATACTTTGTTTTTGATTTTTTAATTTTTATCAAAACAATCTCCAGGATAGAGAGAATTCCACCATTGCGGTTCATCTTTCAACCACATAGCGAACCATGCGTTGATAATTTCCTGCCAAGCCATTCTATTCTTGAACTTACTGATTACATGATTCTCTCCATCAAATGTTATATAGGCTGTTGGACGATTTAATATTCGTAGAGCAGTATATAATGCTTGACTTTGATTAGTAGGGACATTAGTATCGTCCGTTCCGTGTAATAATAATAATGGAGTATGAATCTTGTCTGCATTGTAGAGAGGGCTGTGCTTTACGAATAGGTCAGGATTAGACCATGGGAAATTTCCATATTCAGCTGTTTCTCCATAGGTATACCCCCAATATCCACCTCCCCAATATGCCGTTATATCGCTGATACCAGCATGACTAATGGCGGCTGCAAATAGATTTGTTTTAGTTTGTAAGTATTGCGTCATAAATCCTCCATAAGAAGCTCCCATACATCCGATTTTCTTTGGGTTAATGAATGAATGCTCAGAACAGAACCTTTTAACACCTTCAATAATATCATCACTACTCTCATCTCCCCAGGTATTTACGTGGCGAGCTGCAAATTCTTGACCAAATCCTGTGGCACCGCTTGGCTCAAGAATGAGTACGATATAACCTTGGCTTGTTAGAGCAGAAAGGGGCCAAAATCCTTCTAGATTCTTGCTAGTTGGAGAGCAACCTCCATAATAGTAAACAATCATTGGATACTTCTTTGAGGTATCAAAATTCGCAGGAAGATAGTAGAAATTATGAATAGTATCCCCACGCGAAGCTTTAAAGTTCCAATCGATGCACTTAGGCAGTGCTACATCGTTCATCTCTTTTTCAAAGTTGATCTCTCCAAATGTATTCATCTTTTGCCCTGCAACTCCAAGGAACATTTGGCGTGCAATCTCTCCACTTTGCCCTGTGACAAGTAGCAAAGGTTTACTACTATTCTCTGCTATAGAATATTGTTGAATGTTTGTAATGGGAAGATTCAGCCGTTCTACTTTTAGTGTTTTTGGATTAAGACTAAAAAGTGAAATATTGAATCCATCTTCAGCATTAAAATAGATTTTTCCGTCTCCCTTCAACCATTCGTAGTTCTTTACATTTGGTTTGAAATTTCTTAATAGGGGAGTAACTTTTTTACTTGCAATATCGTAAAGATAAAGACGATAGTCAAATGAATTTGGAATTTGATTAGGTTTGACTTCGCATCCTATTTTATTAAACGACCAAGGAGATGCTTTGACAAGCAGTTGCTGTCCATCAGGCGAATAACTTGCAGATGAAATAAAAGGTTGTTCACAGAGAAGGGTGTCTACCTTTAGTGTGTGAGCATCCATCTCCAAGATTGTTATTGCATCAAAAGGTGTCTTACTAGGCGTCATTTTATTCCATGCAAAGAGAATTTTTTTACCATCCGATGAAATATCGTACAGATGAATACTACGATCACCAAATGTAAGACGTTGCATTTGTTTTGTCTTTAGATTGTACATAAATAGATCTGATCGATCGCGCCAACCTGGTATGCGATCATCTGGATCTATTATGCGTTTTGTTCCTTCTAAATCAGTACTACCTTTTTGCTCCTTATCATAGATGAGATAGTCCATTGTTGGACTCAAGGTGAAGTCACCTTCTGGAATATTAGCGGCAATAAGTGTTTCTTCAGAAGTTTCTAAATTTATGCTAAACAGATTCGTATTCCCTTTTTCATCTTTTCTGGTAGTATAAAGTTTATCTGTGGTTGGAATCCACTGTGTTGCAACAAAATCATTGTATTGCCGAATAATTTTGTGCGTTTTAGCTTCTTTTATATAAGTCTTATAGGCTGCACTTCCATCTTTGCGTGTATTGTAGATAGAGTAGGAGATATAACGTCCATTAGGAGAAACAGAGACTCCCCAGTAGTGTGGCCCAAAGAGCATGTCTTCTTGACTCCACAGATGTTTCCCTGGAGCATTTATTTGTAATCCGGTGAGATCTCTGCCGTCAATTTGTACAAAGAAAGAGTCTTTATCCGTCTTATTGGTGAGACACAATAATTCAATAGTTGTATCTCCTGGCTTCAAGCGTAGAGAACTATTTGCTTCTTGGCCATTAACGTAAGTTGTATAGTATGCTAAACTTCTGATGTTTAGTCTTGCTGAAATAAATCGATCTGTTCTCAACTTAAAGCGCAGAACACGCATTGTTGGAGCTTCAGCAGTCAGTGCAGCACCTCTATCGATTGTGCTCATAGATTTCTCTTGCAAGAGAGAAATATTGTTGTTGAAGAATTCTTGTTGGTTGAATGTCTGACCTTTTTGGTTCTTTTCCGATATAATATAAGGAGAGGAAAATGTTACTGGTCCAACTATTTCAGCCTGCTTCACTGCAATGGTGTCTGCAAAGGATGAAAGGGGAGTAGCAAGTAAAAGAGTTGCAAAAAAGTGTTTCATATCTTTTGTTCTCGTTGTTCTTCCATCAGTTGGAAGTCTTTTTTTCGTAATTTGAATGAATTGGTAAGGTATTTATCGCGTACTGTTTGATTATCCGCTAATTCTTCTGGAGTGCCATGGAAGAGAATACGTCCCTCGAATAGCAAATAAGCTCTATCTGTGATGCAGAGAGTTTCTTCTACGTTATGATCTGTAATAAGAATTCCTATATGTTTATCTTTCAGTTTCCAAACTATATATTGAATATCTTCAACGGCAATTGGGTCGACGCCTGCAAAAGGTTCATCAAGCATGATAAATTTAGGGTCAATGGCTAGGCAGCGCGCAATCTCTGTTCTTCGTCGTTCACCTCCCGATAATTGATTGCCATTATTATTTCGAACCTTTTGGAGGCGAAATTCAGAAATAAGACTTTCCAATCTTTCTTTTCTGTATTCTAGAGGTTTACCAGTCATTTCTAAGACGGACATGATATTATCTTCAACACTCATGGTGCGAAATACGCTAGCTTCTTGAGCTAAATAACCAATACCATAACGTGCTCGTTTGTAGACTGGATATGTCGTGATATCATGATCATTTAGGTAAATGTGTCCAGCGTTTGGAACAACTAACCCTGTAGTCATGTAGAAAGATGTGGTTTTACCTGCTCCGTTTGGGCCAAGAAGACCAACAATTTCGCCTTGGTGTACTTCAAAAGAGACGCCATTAACGACCGTTCGTTTACCATACTTCTTCACCAAGTTCTCAGAGCGAAGAATCATGCTATCGTTTTGTGCTAGTTGATCAAGATCTTTTTGAATATCATTCATGAAACGAAATTTTGTTGCGAAGTTAAAGAAAAATCCCCGTCTTCAGAAAGAAAACAGGGATAATAACTTTATAAATTACAGGTATTTGTTTTTCGAAAGAGGTTTTTAAATCTCTGCATCAGCATAGAGGAAGCGTTTGATACTACGCTTGGGCGTTTTCTCAAATTCTTCTTGGAATATTTTGATGCCAGAAAGTTGTTCGTAATTATTTACTATAGAGTTTAGTTCTTTTCTATTTTGCTCCATTTGTGCTGCAAGCATCTCATCATCCAAACCATCTTTTTGTGCTTCTTCGAAATCTGGATAAACTAGACCATAGAGTTTTTCTCCTTTTTGAATTACGATGGATTCGCTCACATAAGGTAGTGTATTTAGTTTGTCCTCAATCTCTTCGGGATAGATATTCTGTCCGCTGGAGCCAAGTAGCATGTTTTTAGAGCGCCCACGGATGTATAGAAAGCCATCTGCGTCAAGTACACCTAAATCCCCTGTATGAAACCAGCCATCACTGTCAATGACTGCAGCTGTAGCTTCTGGATTCTTATAATATCCGAGCATTACGTTAGCACCACGTACCATGATTTCTCCAACAATATTTTCAGGATCAGGGCTGTCTATTTTTACTTCCATATGCGGGACAATACGGCCGCAAGAACCTAGCGGTAATTCTTTCCAATCTGCATATGAAATAATAGGAGCACATTCTGTTGCACCATATCCCACAGTGTAGTTAAAACCTATCTTGTGAAGTAATTGTTCTATTTCGCTGTTAAAGGCAGCTCCACCAATGATGATTTCATAGAAGTTTCCACCGAATGCATTATATAGTTTTTCGCGGATTCTTTGACAAATCTTATCGCTAATAACCGGCAAGCGGAGCAATAGTTTCATGCTGGGGGTTTGCAGTTGTGGAAGTACTGCTTTGCGAATAATCTTTTCGATAATCAGCGGAACACTTATGATTAAATCTGGCTTTACTTCTGCAAAGGCCTGGAATATGATTTTTGGGGATGGTAGGCGTGTAAGGAAATATATATGTGTACCACTCAAAACTTCATATAGAAACTCAAAGGACATACCGTACATGTGTGCCATAGGTAGGATACTAATGATTTTTGATCCTGGCTTAATGATGTGTCCTAATGCTTTTTCTGCAAAGTCCATATTAGACCAGAGTGCACGATATGGGATTAATACTCCCTTTGAATTGCTAGTAGTTCCACTGGTATAATTCAATATAGCAAGACGATTGGGATCATCTGCAGCCTTATATTTGACGTGTTCTGCACGGAAGTATTTGGGGTATTTTTCACCAAACTTCTTATTGAGCGTTTCACGTGCTTCTGTTAGTGATTCGCTGCGACTTATTAGAAGACTATAGTCTGGGATGTTGATGATTCCTTCTAGTTTAGGCATCTCGTCAGCCTTTATCGTAGGCCATACTTGATCGCCAACAAAAAGTAATTTGGCATCAGAGTGATTAACAATGTCGTGAACCTGAGGTGCCTTAAATTCGTGAAGGATGGGGACTGCAACTGCTCCGTATGTTAGGATTGCTAAAAAAGCACTTGCCCACGCCGAACTATTACGCCCACATAGAGCTATGTTGTCACCAGGCTTAATACCTGCATTTTCAAAGAGTATGTGGAGTTTCTCAATCTTTCTTGCAACATCGTGAAATTGTAATGTGCTGCCCTGGTAGTCGGTGAAAGCATTTCGATCCCAGTTTTCTTTAATGCTTTTCTCAATAAGCCCAACAAAGTCTTGATATTCAATCATAATTGTTTTGTAGAATTAAAACTATTTTTGCTCATTAAAGTTGTTTATGTGCAAAAGTAGCGCTTTTTCTTTATTTACCACTAAAATGAATTATATTCTTTTGTTCGTATCTTTTAGTTTATTAGTTGAAGAGTATAAAACTTTTAGGATTTCTGTGTGAATATATTTTGATTTAACAGACTCCCTTAGTTTTTATGAGATAAAAACTTGATAAAATTTTTAATTTATATAAAAAAAGAATGGAAGAGTAAAGGAATAAAGAAATAATCAATAGAAAAATTTGTTTTGTATACTGCATCTTGTAATTTTGCATTTATGAGAAAGATTATACTCTTATTATTGCTATGCCTAGGTACTTGTTACGCGAAAGCGCAAAATGAGGCTTATAAGCAATACATCAACACCTATAAGGGAATGGCCATTGAGCAGATGCGGCGTTATGGTATTCCTGCTAGTATAACTCTTGCCCAAGGTTTGTTGGAAAGTGGGGCCGGGACTAGTTTCCTTGCTATAACTGCTAACAATCATTTTGGTATCAAGACAGGTGGAACTTGGGACGGAGCGTTTGTCTTTAAAGATGATGACAAAAGAGGGGAACGTTTTAGGAAATATGAGAATCCTCAACAGAGTTACGAGGATCATTCTTTGTTTTTAACAACACGGAGTAGATATGCGTCTCTTTTTCAGCTTGATAAACTTGATTATCAAGGTTGGGCAAGAGGCTTGAAGGCTGCAGGATATGCTACAAACCCAAAGTATGCAGACAAGTTGATAAGTTTGATTGATTTATACGATTTAACGCAATATGATCGTATATCCTTTTCCAAGCCATTCGTGGTAGTTGCAAACGAATTTCCTCGTATATCCCAAACAGCAGTAAGTGCGAATTCAATACAGATGGTTGTCCGTCAATGTAATGGACTTCGTTATGTTGTGGCCAATGCTGGTGACAAACTAGAAATCATATCTCGTCAAACTGGTGTATCAGAGCATCGCCTTAAAAAGTTTAATGAATTGCCAGAACACTATGTATTGAAAGCTGGCGATATAATTTTTCTCGATAAAAAAGGTAAACGTGCCGCAAGCGTATACAAAGATCGTCAGCACAAAGTGCAAGTTGGTGAAAGTCTTTATTCAATAGCTCAACGTTATGGTATTCAGCTTAAGTATCTCTATAAAATGAATAATTTTCCTTATTCTTATCAAGCAAGGGTGGGAGATGAAATTCGTGTGTATTAAAAGGTGTATCATTTGTTGAAGATTCTTACAATTAAAGTTTTCTTGAAATTTCAGTTTGTATAGATTTGGAGGATTTAATAAAGAAATTGTGAATAAAAGATAATTTAACAAGACGGAGTGTAACTTTTATGCGCCTCTTACGTCTCCTTTAAAATAAGAAAAGAATAAATTATAACAAAATTATGAAGAAGTCGTTTTTATTTTTGTCATTTGTCTGCATGGGCGTTATGGGCGGCTATGCGCAAGACGATGTCTACTTTGTTCCTAACGGGCAAGAGACAAAAGAGAATGTGTCAAACTCTTCTTATCAAAGAATAGAGAACGACAATAATTCTACTTGGTATGAAGGCCGTAGTAGTAAGCGTAGTGTGGACGAATATAATCGTCGCGATTCAAAAACTAAATCTTCTAGTTCAGCTTATTATGATAATGAAGATTACAGTCCAGATGGTGAGTGTACAGCACGTATTGTTCGTTTCCATTCACCACGTATGGTGGTAGTAGCAAGTCCTTACTATTGGGATTTCTATGATACCTATTTATACGATCCTTGGCTATCTTCTTCTTGGTATTGGAATTCGCGATGGGGATGGAGCGATCGTTATGGTTGGTATGATCCGTGGTATTCTTGGACTTGGGGTGGTTACTATAATCCTTATAACCCGTATTGGAGTTGGAGTAATTCCTACTGGGGATGGGGCAATCCTTATTGGAACTACTACACTTGGAATTATGGTCCACGAGGTTGGCGCGACACAAATCGCGGAGGCTGG
>NZ_CAUTBW010000009.1:0-59422 GCF_963536905.1 uncultured Alloprevotella sp.
AGAAAAAGCTAAGTGTTTGATTATAAACAACTTAGCTTTTTACTTGGTACCCAGAGCCGGGGTCGAACCGGCACGGATTGCTCCAATGGTGTTTGAGACCATCGCGTCTACCGATTCCGCCATCTGGGCTTGATTCGGGTGCAAAGATAGGGGAATGTATAGTAATGGCAAAATAAAATTAGAAAAATGTGAGGGTGGAGGGGATAAAGTGGGTGAAAAAAAGGCGAAAGGTGGCGGTGAGGCTCGTTGTGAGGTTGAGGGAAAAGTGAGGGATGTTGCGGGGAAAGTATTGGCAGGGGAGCGTTTTTTGTTTTTTTAATGGCAAAGGAGTTGCAAAGAATAGAAAATAGGTCTATTTTAGCGGTATCAATAAAACTTACACAAAAATGGGAAAACACAATGACTATTGCGTGATTCTTGCTGGAGGGCTTGGCAAGCGCCTTTGGCCGAGCAGTCGTAAGAATATGCCGAAGCAGTTTTTGGACTTTTTTGGTGCGGGTCGCACTCTGTTGCAACAGACGTATGACCGCATTGCACGGATAGTGCCTACTGATCATATCTATATATCCACCTTCGAGGAGTATGTGCCTTTTGTCGAGCAACAGTTGCCGGAGGTTACAACGGAACGAATTTTGGCCGAGCCGGTGCAATTGTCCACAGCGCCCGCCACAGCTTGGGCGGCTTATCACATCATTTTGCGCGATCCCGATGCCACTATTTTCGTGACGCCTTGCGACCAGATGATTCTCAACGAAAACCTTTTTGAGAAGGAGATGCGGGCGGCACTCGATTTTGCGAGTAACCACAGCGTATTTCTGGCTTTGGGCGTGAAAGCTACACAGCCCAATACGGCTTACGGGTATATCCAAATGGGCGATTCCATCGAGGAAAAGCTCTATAAAGTTCAATCGTTTTTGGAAAAACCCGATACGGAATATGCTGAGACTTTTGTGCAGAGTGGAGAGTTTCTTTGGAACACAGGTCTCTTCGTGTGGAACGCTCGCACATTCCGGAAACTGCTTCACGAGATGATGCCCGTGCTGGAAGAACAGTTGTTGCAGGAAAATGGCAGCATAAAAACCGAACGTGAGCTGGATCTTGTTCAGCAACTCTACCCTGCTAACTTACACCGCAGTATAGACCTCGTTATCTTGGATAAGTGTGAGAATGTCTATGTGATGGAGTGCAGTTTCGGCTGGGCAGATATTGGTTGCTGGCCCGAACTCTACCACGTTGTTGATAAAGACGTTGATGGTAATGCTGTGATAGGTGGAGGACACGTGGAACTCTCCGACAGTCAGAACAATCTCGTGATGGTGCCTTCGCAGAAAGCCGCCATCGTTTGTGGTTTGGACGGATATTTGGTAGCGGATAAAGGGAATGTCCTTCTTATCTGTCCGAACAACGATCCTGGCCTTGTCAAGCGTTTGGCCAAAGAAGCTCGCATCCAGTTGGGCGAAGATTTTGCATAGGAAAAGACTGTGAGCAATCAGACGAGAGGGACAAACCAGAGAGTACCTACTCGATAAAGACTTATTACCGTCCGCAATGTTGCAGAAAAGGCATTGCGGATGATCTGTTTTATGTGCGTTTTCCTTATAAAGCACCTGGCAAAAAATATCCTTATTGTGTCAGCTGACGCAATAAGGATGTCAGCTGACAGCCTTATTGTATTTTCAAACGCAATAAGGATATTTACGACCCCCTTTTAAGTATTGTATTCCTCTCCTATAGAAACTGGTTGAGAAAAGCTTTGGGAGTTTTAATCTTGTTTATAATGTGTTGATATGTAATAAAGTAGAGGGATGGTAAAACTTCTCTTGTTAAAAGCTTTTTCAGATGTACTCCGTTTTTCGTATATATGTAATGATGAGGTGGAAGCAAGAAAAGTGAAGTTTGTAGCAGATAGTGAAATTTTTCCTTCTTCTTGTCCGAAAGTATTCCTTTTTCCTCATTTTGCTTGTGAATTATTGTCTTTTGTACGTTCAGAAACTTCACAGAGAGACCACTTCTGCCCACTTACAACACTATTTTACAGAATGTTTTTTGTGTTACGGGCCGCTTGTCGTACTTTTGTTCCCTAAAATAGTATTATGAACGAAGAATATGAAATAATGGCACCCGTGGGCTCTCGAGAGTCCTTGGCAGCAGCCTTAAAAGCAGGTGCAAATTCTATTTATTTTGGTATCGAGTCGCTCAATATGCGTGCTCACTCGGCCAATCATTTCACCATCGACGACTTGCATGAAATTGCCCAAATCACGGCAGAACATGATGTGAAATCGTACTTGACGGTGAACACAATTATCTATGGTGAGGACCTCACCTTGATGCGCAAAATTTGTGATGCAGCGAAGGAAGCAAAGATCAGTGCGATTATAGCCTCCGATGTTTCCGTGCTTTCCTATTGTCATCAGATTGGACAGGAGCTGCATCTCTCCACACAACTCAATATCACTAATATCGAATCCCTCAAGTTTTACGCCCAATTTGCCGATGTCGTGGTGTTGGCGCGTGAGTTGAATCTCGAACAGGTGGCCGATATTCATCGTCAGATTGTGGAGCAGAACATCTGCGGCCCCAGTGGGAAACAGATACGTATAGAGATGTTCTGCCACGGTGCCCTTTGTATGGCCGTTAGCGGTAAGTGCTATCTTTCGCTTGACAATCTCAACCATTCTGCCAACCGAGGTGCGTGTATGCAAGTTTGTCGGCGTGGCTATACGGTGAAGGATCGTGAAACAGGCGTCGAACTGGATGTGGACAATCAGTATATCATGAGTCCGAAGGACTTGAATACCATCGGTTTCATCGATAAAATGATGGAAGCCGGAGTCCGTGTTTTCAAGATTGAAGGGCGTGCCCGTCCAGCTGAGTATGTGCTGCAAGTGGCATCGTGCTACCGCGAAGCCATCAATGCAGTGCTCGACGGCACCTACTCAAAGGAGAAAGTAGATGAGTGGAACAAGCGTCTGAGCACAGTGTTCAATCGCGGTTTCTGGGATGGCTACTATTTGGGTCAACGTATGGGCGAATGGAACAATCGCTATGGTTCGATGGCAACAGAAAAGAAGGCCTACGTTGGTAAAGGCGTGAAATATTTCTCCAAATTGGGCGTGGCCGAGTTTAAGTTGGAAGCTGGCGAAATTCGCAAAGGCGACAAACTGCTCGTCACAGGACCTACCACGGGTGCACTCTATTTCACCGCGGAAGAAATCCGTTATGACCTCGACCCTGTTGAGGTTGGCGAGAAAGGCAGAAATGTTTCGCTGCCCGTGCCCGAGAAAGTTCGTCCTTCCGATAAGCTCTACCGCATTTGCCCCGTAGAGAACAAATAAATACAACTATCATGGGAGAAAAACTGCAAGTGACCCCCCGAGAAGTGCGCGCACTGCTGTTCGATTTCGGCGGAGTGCTCGTTGATCTCGATATGGACCGCTGTTTCCGAGCCTTCGATGAATTGGGTATAAATATGCGCCCATTTATCGGCACTTATAAGCAGTCGGGCGTTTTGTCCGCTTTTGAAAGAGGACAAGCTAACACCCACGAATTTTGCAGTGCTATTCGCTCAACATTTGCAAAGCCCGAGCTGACCGATGAAACGATTGTGGCCGCTTGGGAGCAGTTCTTAGTGGACGTTCCAGAGAATCGCCTGCAGCTGCTTCTTAAAGCAAAGCAGCACTACCACTTGTCTTTGCTGAGCAATACCAATCCCGTGCATTGGGCGTTGGGGCGTGAGCGTTATTTTCGATATAACGGCCATGAAGTGCACGATTTCTTCGATGAAATCTTCCTTTCTTACGAACTCGGCGTTGAGAAACCCTCACCGCTCATCTTTGAGAAAGTGCGCAACGGGCTACCTTTTGCGCCCAGTGAAGTGTTGTTTTTCGACGATTCTCCTGTTAATTGTGCTGCTGCTCGCGCCTTAGGCTTTCAAGCCGTTGAGGCAAAGAAAGACGGAGAATGGTTGAAATTCTTCGATGAAAACGGGATTTTTATAGGAGAATAGTCGCAATGTGTAGACCGATTATATCTCGCTTACAACAACATTGAGAAGCCGAAGCAAAAAGAAAAATAAACGATTATGCTCATTATAAGAGAATATACCAAACACAGCAAACAGAATTACATCTTGCGGACGTTGCAACCAGCCGTAGGGACGATTGGCGTTTTCGATGGAATGCACCGTGGTCATCGCTTCCTGCTCGACCAAGTGAAGGAAGAAGCCACGCGCAGAGGCTGCCTATCAATGGTGGTGACCTTTGCCGAACATCCGCGCTCAGTGGTGGAAACCGACTATCGCCCACTGTTGCTCACCACTTTAGATGAAAAACTCGAACTCATTGAGGCGGCGGGCATAGATGTTTGTGTGGTGCTCGATTTCTCACCACTCATGGCCATGCGCACCAGTCGTGAGTTTATGGAACTGTATCTGCGCGACAAGATGGGCGTGACGTGTCTTGTTATTGGCTATGACCATCATTTCGGTTCTGATGTGCAGAATGGTTTTCAGCAGTACAAGCTCTACGGCAAAGAACTTGGAATCGACGTGGTGCGGGCGAAAGAATTTGAAGGACGCGACTTACACGTCAGTTCGAGTGCTGTGCGTCGCTTCCTCGAAGGCGGAAATGTGGAGATGGCCCGTGCGTGTCTCGGTAGGTCCTATTCCCTTTCTGGTCGAGTGGTGGAAGGGCATCGTGTAGGGCGTGAACTGGGATTCCCCACAGCCAACATAGAAGTGGACAACCCCAACAAGCTGTTGCCCGCTCGCGGAGCCTACGCCGTTTATGTCTATTGGGACGGTGAGCAACATAAAGGAATGCTCAATATCGGTTCGCGCCCCACGCTGAACAATGGAGAAGATACCACGGTGGAAGTTAATATCTTCGACTACGATGGAGATCTCTACGACAAACACCTTACGGTGAGTTTCGAAAGCCGTTTGCGCAACGAACAGAAATTTGACTCTCTCAACGAACTCAAACTCCAGCTTCAGCAGGATGCAGAAGCTGCTAAAGAAATACTAAAATGACAGAAAAACAATCCTGTGTGGCAAAGATTGCTATTATTATAGGTCTTTATTTGATAGTCCAGGTGCTGGCTGGAGCCGTAGCTCTGGTTGCTGGAAATTGGAACAATCTGATGGCAGGTCAGCCTTTAGACAAGAATGCCTTAATGGGCGATGCTCGTTGGGTAGGCATTGCCTTGTTTTGTGGTAATCTCATCATGATGGTTCTAATGTGGGCTTTCCGCTTGGTTCGGCGCAATCTGCTCCCCACTCCTCCCGCTGGAACCTTACATGGCTGGGGCTGGGGCATTGTCGCCTTCTTCCTTGTTGTTTTTGGGGTAAACGGAGTGTTCTCTCCTCTTGATTTGAGTGATGGTGGGACAACGCAAATGTTTCAAGGGATGGCAGATAATCCGATCTGCTTTCTGTCGCTCACGCTGATAGGCCCCATTGCCGAAGAGTTTGTTTTCCGTGAGGGCATTCAGCGCCATTTGATGGCTTCAAAAGTGCCGATGAAATGGGCCATAATTATATCGGCAGCTCTCTTTAGTGTGGCTCACCTGAATCTTGCACAATCTGTGCCCGCCTTCTTCTTGGGCTACGCTTTGGGCATACTTTATGCTCGAACGGGCGACATCCGTTTGTCGGCCGCTGCTCATGTGCTAAACAATACCTTGGCTGTACTCTTGTTCCAAGTATCGGAAGCCGACGACCTGACGAAAATAGTTGGAGTTTATCCCTTGATGATCGTTAGTTCAGTACTGCTAATCTCTGGCATTTTCCTCTTCACTTATTGGTGGAAGAGGAGTGAGCCTCAGAACAATACCCCCACGATAGAATGAAAATAGGAAAGATAGATTTAGGCGAACGCCCCCTTTTGCTCGCTCCGATGGAAGATGTGACGGATGCAGGCTTCCGCTTGCTTTGTCACCGCATGGGAGCAGCTATGGTCTATTCAGAATTTGTGGCCTCCGATGCGCTGGTGCGCAGCGTGAAGCGATCGTTTGAAAAACTAAAGATTAGCGACGACGAACGCCCCACAGCCATCCAGATCTATGGGAAAAATCCCGATGCAATGGCCGAAGCTGCCAAAATCGTTGAGGAAGTGGCCCATCCCGACGTTCTCGACATGAATTTCGGCTGCCCCGTGAAGCGCGTAGCAGGGAAAGGCGCAGGCGCAGGCCTTTTGCAAAACGTTCCGCTGATGTTGGAAATCACTCGCTGCGTGGTGGACGCCGTGAAGATACCAGTAACCGCAAAAACACGCCTGGGTTGGGATAGTGAACATGAGATTATCGTAGACCTCGCGGAGCAGTTGCAAGATTGCGGTATTCAAGCTCTCACTATTCATGGACGAACCCGCGCACAGATGTATAAAGGTGATGCCGATTGGTCGCTGATTGGAGAAGTGAAACGGAATCCCCGTATGCACATTCCCATTATTGGTAACGGCGATATTTGTACGGGTGAAGAAGCCCGTCGCGCTTTCGAAGACTATGGCGTTGATGCCGTCATGGTGGGACGTGCCACCTTCGGTCAGCCTTGGATTTTCAAAGAGATGGTGGACACCGTTCATTCTGGCGAACACCTGCTGGAACACGCTTTGGAGAGCGACTACGCTCCTTTGTCCGCTGATTGGAAACTCGATGTGCTCAAAGAACAGGTGCGGCAGAGCATTGCCCGCATCGATGAATATCGCGGCATACTCCATGTTCGTCGCCATCTGGCTGCAAGTCCGATTTTCAAGGGAATCCCCAATTTTCGCGACACCCGCATCGCCATTCTTCGCGCCACTACACAAGACGAGCTCTTCAACCTAATGGAGCAGGTGCGCCCCTTGGTGAGACGCTACGATGGTAAGCGGCCAGAAGATATGAAAGTAGAAGTGGGAGAATAAGACGAAAGCAATTCATAGTCCGCTACTTATGTGGGACGATGTTTCGCTATCTTTTGAGAAATAATTATATTTGTGGCATTATAAAATAAGGAAGATATGAAATTTGCTTTGATTGGTTACGGCAAGATGGGACACATGATTGAAGAGATAGCTCGCAGTCGTGGTCACGAAATAGTTTCTATCATCGATATCAATAACCCCGAAGATTTTGATACTGACGCTTTCCGTTCGGCCGAGGTGGCCATCGAATTCACCAATCCTACCGCGGCTTTTGGCAATTATAAGAAAGCTTTTGCGCAGGGTGTGAAGGTGGTGAGTGGTTCTACGGGTTGGCGCAAAGACCATCTCCACGAGGTTGAGGCGCTGATTGCCGAGGGCAATACGCTCTTTTGGGCGTCCAACTTCTCGCTGGGTGTGGCCATCTTTAGTGCTGTCAATAAGTATTTAGCTCGTATCATGAACGCTTATCCTGGCTATGGGGTGAGTATGGAAGAGGTGCATCACATCCATAAACTCGATGCGCCCAGCGGTACTGCCATCACGTTGGCCGAAGATATTGTGGCGCGCCTTGACCGCAAAACCAATTGGGTATTGGGCGAATTTCATAAAGCTGATGGAACAGTGGAAGGCACGAAGGACGTAGCATCCGACAAGTTGCGCATCGATGCCATTCGCCGCGATGAAGTGCCCGGCATCCATAGCATCACCTACGACAGCGAGGCAGATAGCATCACCATTACGCACGATGCTCACAGTCGCAAAGGTTTTGCGCTCGGTGCTGTCCTAGCTGCCGAATTCACTGCTACTCATACAGGTTTGCTCACTACTGACGACCTTTTTAAATTTTAAGAAAGATGACGACAGAAAAAACACAGACTCAGGTGGAAGCCACACAGAAAAAGCCCAACTGGATAAAGTTTAGCATCTACACTGTTCTCTACCTCGCTTTCCTTTATTGGGTGGGCAGTTGGTGGGGACTTATCGTTCTCCCTTTCCTCTTCGATGCTTATGTGACTCGTAAGATAAATTGGAGTTGGTGGAAGCAACTCAAGAACAAGACAGCTCGCTCCGTCATGGCATGGGTCGACGCCATCGTCTTTGCTTTGGTGGCCGTTTATTTCTTAAACCAATTCTTCTTCCAAAACTTTGTCATTCCGTCTTCCTCTTTGGAAAAGACGCTTCTGACGGGCGACTATCTCCTCGTGAGTAAGTTGAGCTACGGTCCACGCATTCCGCAAACGCCGCTCTCTATGCCTCTTATGCAGCACACGTTCCCGATTTTTGGCTGTAAGAGCTATCTGGAACATCCGCATTGGGATTACCGCCGCGTGAAGGGATTGGGCCACGTGCAGGTGAATGATATTGTCGTGTTCAACTATCCTGCTGGCGACACGGTGGTGGCCAATGTGCAGCAGCAAGATTTCTACCGTTTGGCATATCAGTTGGGCGATCAAATGCTTACGCAGCAAATGGGACTTCAGAAGCCTTTCTCGAGCACGCTGACTCCGACAACGCCCTACGCAGAGCAGCAAGCCGTTTATCGTAAGATATATGCTGCCGGACGAGCTTATATAGATGCTAACGAACCTGAATTTGGTGAAGTGTTGAGCCGTCCCACGGATCGCCGTGAGAACTATGTGAAACGCTGTGTCGGACTGCCGGGGCAGACGCTCCAAATCATCAACAATCGCATTTATCTTGATGGTAAACCGAACCCCGAACCCGAAAACGTACAGTATAGCTATAGTGTGACGTTCAACTCTCTGCCGAGTGCCGATGAGATAAAAGATTTGGGTATAACAGCAGAAGATCTCTCCTCAAATGTTCCGCAAACGAACACCTATGTCATGCCGCTTACGAAGGCTGTGAAGCAATACCTCACAAGCCAGAAGGGGATGGTTGCAAAAATAGAACCTTTCCCCAGCGCAACGGACTGGCTCTTCCCGCAGAATATGGCCAAGAATTGGTCTACTTCAAACTACGGTCCTATTTGGATTCCGAAGCGCGGAGCCACCAAACTGCTGTCGCTCTCAACGTTGCCCCTCTATGAACGCTGCATCCGTGTCTACGAAGGTAATACGCTGGAAGTTCGCAATGGGAAAATCTATATCAACGGGCGCCAAACGGATCGCTACACCTTCAAGATGGACTACTACTGGATGATGGGTGACAATCGAGACAATTCTGCCGATTCCCGTTTCTGGGGTTTCGTTCCAGAAGATCATGTTGTGGGTAAACCTCTCTTTGTTTGGTTGTCGCTCGACCAAGACTATGGCTGGCTGAGTGGTAAGATTCGCTGGAATCGCTTCTTCAAAAATGTCAGCAACATAAAGTAAATCTACCAAAGATGGAATGTGCTAATCAGCCTCGTAAGGCGCTCAGGTCTTAGCCTATTAGCATATTCCATCTTTTGCGCATTTTTTCATTTCCCCAAAGTTTGCGTCTACTGAAAGTCTACATATTGCCTCTTGTTGTAGCCATCTCCCTGCTCTTGCTCGTGCGCTGCTGCTTCGTGACTCACTACGAGGTACAGACAGCTCTACCTGAGCTAAGTTTACAAGAGGGCGACCGCTTGCTGGTGGGGCGATATGTTTCGGCAGGAATGAAGCGAGGAACGATAGTAGCTTTCCGTCATCCCTCAACAGCGAGGGTAGAGTTGGCTCGCATCATTGCACGTCCTGGCGACTCCCTTTGGGTGGACAATCAGCAGCAGAGAGTTTCTTTTCTGAAGCGAGCAGGCATGGAGAATTCTTTTATGGTGCCTGGCCATTGCGAACCTGTTGATGTACAGCCGCAGAGTGTTCGATTGCTGTACTATGTGCTTCGTCACTATGAAAAGGCGCGAGCGGTACAGATAGTTGGAAAACGTTTGCTTATCGGCGGTGTTCCCACAACGCGCCTACATTTCAGTCAGAACTATTATTGGCTGGAGAACGTAGGCCTTCTTCCCGAGAGTTTTATCCTTGGCCCCGCACTCTGCATCACTTATAGCAGTCGAGATTGGCAGCCACGCTGGAATCGTTTCCTGCGCCCTCTATAATTGCTCCTTTCTATTATTCGTTTTTTCCCTTGAACACAGTCTTACTCTCCTCCGCATACCTTCCTCCCATTCAGTATTTTGCGCGCCTGTATGCTGCCGATCAAATACTGACCGAACGTTGCGATCATTATGTTAAGCAAACTTATCGCAACCGAGCTGTTATCGCGTCGAGCAACGGGCCGCTGGCACTGACCATTCCCATTGTTCGCACGGGTGAGAACAATCAGCCCATGCACAACCTGCGTATTAGCGACCACGGCCGTTGGCGCCGTCTGCATTGGACAGCTCTGGTGTCGGCCTACGAACAAAGCCCTTATTTCCCTTATTATGAGGACGATTTTCGCCAGTTCTATGAAGAACCCTACGAATATCTAATTGATTTCAACGACGCCTTGCAAGCCAAGATTTGTGAACTGCTCATGCTGACGCCCGATATACGTCCCACCACGGAATATGTCAAGACTCCTGGGCCAGAGATTGAAGACTGCCGCGACCTTATCCGTCCGAAGGTCAGCTTTGAGGAAGATGCGCGTTTCCGCATCGTGCCATACTATCAAGTTTTCCAGTCCCGTTTAGGTTTTCTCCCCAATTTGAGCATCGTAGATCTTTTGTTCAATATGGGTCCCGAATCGCGCATAGTGCTGAAGAAGAGTTTGGTTTGAGTAAAATAGAAAACGGAGAAAGAAGAACTTAAGAACATTGCATAAGTGGAGCACTCCAGACATGAATGCTTTGACAATTTCATAGTTAACTTATTAGGTGCTATTGTTCCTTATTATCTGGTTCTAAAGAAGGCGTGCATCAATGTACAACGAACCATCGATACACATAGCTAGCTCTGTTTTGAATTCATCGGATTCACGTAACTGTATGTACTCCCTCTTTCTTCTTCTCTTATTTCTATGTGCACCTACAATAAGCGCGTCGGCTGACACAATAAGGATATGAGCCGACAGCCTTATTGTATTTAGAAATGCAATAAGGATATTTATGTTCATATATGCAATGATTGTAAAAAGCGCACTTAGATTAATTGTTCTTCTTATAGCTTATTACAGCCCAACTTCCCATAAACATGCCTATACTGAGGAGTGCAAATACTTGGTGAATAATACTGCTAAAATTACCACCACGAATAAAGACAGTGCGCATTGCTTCTATGAAATAGCTTACAGGATTGATGTATGTTGTGAGATAAGCTAAAGAAGGCATAGATCGAGTAGGCGTGAAAAGACCTGAAAGTAGAAGGAGGATGACCACGAAAAACCACATCACGAAGATAGCTTGCTGCATGGTTTCGGAGTAGTTGGAAATGATCAGTCCGAAAGATGAGAAGAATAGAGCCAGCAACATTGCCAGTAAATAGATAAGGGCAATATTTCCTTTTGGGGTTATACCATATACAGCCCATGCTATGAACAGACAGACTGTAATGATGAAGAAGGCAATAACCCAATAAGGAATGAGTTTGGCAAGGATAAATGTCCATTTGCTTATAGGGGTTACGTTTATTTGTTCGATTGTGCCTGCTTCTTTTTCGCTCACAATGTTGAGTGTTGGTAGGAATCCTGTCATTAGCATCATCACGATGGCAAAGAGGGCAGGAATCATGAATAGTTTGAAGTTTAAGTGTTTGTTGTAGAGGTAGAGTGTAGATATTTTAGATTGTATGGCAGCAGCAGAAGGTGAAGCATTGGTAGACACAATTTGGGAAAGATAAGCTGCTCCCATTGAACCTTTTGTGCCATTAACAGCGTTAGCAGCAATGAGAACTTGCGGCATGCGCCCTAAGGTGATGTCGCGACTATAGTGTTCCGGGATTACCATTGCTATATCAGCCTCGGAATGTTCTATATTGTTGAGTGCTGCCGCGTATGTGGGTTGTTGCCCATGGAAGATGAAGTATTTGCTTGCTTCTATTTCGTGTACTAATTGTTGCGAAAGTGTGGAACGATCGTTGTCTACTATATCAACCAGAATATTCTTTACCTCCATGTTCATCACCCACGGCATCACACACATAATTATAATGGGAAAAACTATGATGAGCCTTGGAATAAACGAGTTTCGACGAATCTGAGTGAACTCCTTTCGTAAGAGATATTTCAGTGTCATAGAATTCTATTCTAATCTTTTGTTAAACTTAGCGAGTGAGAGAAACAGTAATACAACAAGCATACTTGTAAGGATAATTATTTCATGATATACTTGCTCCACTCCAACTCCCATTATCATTAGTTTTCGCATAGCACTAATATAGTAGCGTGTGGGGATAATGACCGAAGCGTACTGCAAAATTTGAGGCATTGATTCAACAGGAAAGATCATGCCTGAGAGCATGACAATGGGCATTAGTAATACCATCGCTGATAGCAATAATGCCACAAGTTGAGTTTGAGCAACAGTAGAAACAAGTAAACCCAACGAAAGAGCTAAGAGAATGTATATGGTGGAAATAAGGAATATCCAAAATAGAGAACCTTGTACCGGTACGCCTAATACAAAAGTGGCCATAAGAAGTATTGCTATCAAGATGACGAAAGCAAGCACTAAATAGGGTACTACTTTAGCAATGATAATCATCAGGGGGCGTGTGGGTGAAACCAGTAATACTTCCATAGTTCCTTTTTCTTTTTCGCGGACGATGGAAATAGAAGTCATCATGGCACAAATCAGCATTAGGAGCATACCCATAATTGCAGGTACGAAGTTGTAGGCGGATTTCATTTGCGGATTGTATAGCAGCTTTGTGTTTATGCTGTTTTCTTTCGGATTCATAAGAACTGCACTTGCATAGTTTGACCATTGCTGCGCCATGTTAGGATCTGCACTATCAACAATGAGTTGAAAACCCGACTTCTTGCTTGCAAAGTCTTGAGAAAAGACAATTGCCATATCAGCCTCTTGGTTTCGAATGGATTGTTCTGCTTCGGAAGGTGTGGCAACTACTTTTGCAATTGTAAAAAACTCAGATGCAGCTAAGCGATCTGTTGCTTGTTGGGTGGCATAGTCAGCATTGCTCGTGACTATAATTATCCGTACGTTCTTTATGTCGTTGGTGATAGCAAAGCCAAAGAGAAGCATCATGACAATAGGCATTCCAAATAGTATCAGCATTGTGCGCTTATCGCGAACAATGTGTTTAGCTTCCTTGATGACAAATGAAATAAACTGCTTCATTCTATGTTGGGCATTATTTTATGAATATAATCGTTAGTCTGAACTTCTTGTTGCCTGGCGTGCCAGATAAGTGAATACGTGGTCCATATCAGGCTGATTGAGCTTTTGCTTAAGTTCGTTGGGTGTACCTAAGGCTTTGATTTTACCATCTACCATGATAGAAATACGATCACAGTATTCAGCTTCGTCCATATAGTGAGTAGTGACAAAGACCGTTATTCCTCGCTTAGCAGCATCGTAGATAAGTTCCCAAAACTGGCGGCGCGTTGCCGGATCAACTCCTCCCGTTGGTTCGTCGAGAAACACAACTCCTGGTTCATGGAAGATGCTGACAGAGAAAGCTAATTTCTGCTTCCATCCTAAAGGTAAACTGGCTACCAAGGTGTTGCGATGCTCGGAAAAATTCAATTTCTGCAATAACCTATCTGTCTTGCGTCGAATCTCCTTATCTGTCATACCGTATATGCCTGCAAAGAGACTGATGTTCTCTGAAACAGTAAGGTCTTCATATAGCGAGAACTTCTGACTCATGTACCCGATGTGTTTCTTTATCTGTTCATACTCGGTTCGTATGTCAAAACCTACCACTCTGCCTGTCCCACTTGTTGGTTGGTTGAGCCCCGTGAGCATATGCATTGCCGTGGTCTTGCCTGCTCCGTTGGCACCGAGAAAACCAAAAATTTCTCCCTTCTTAACGGTGAAGGAAATATCGTCTACTGCATGGAAAGTACCAAAGGCTTTGACGAGATGTTCTACTTCAATGACATTTTCAGACGTATTGTTGATGTTATAGCTTTCTCTATGTTCGATACCAGGAGGATTAAAGATATCTCTAAACTCTGTAAGAATTTCCTCAGGAGTTCCAATTCCCTTTATAATACCTTCTGAAAGAAAAGCTACACGCTCACAATTTCTCACTTCATCGAGATAAGGTGTGGATGCAACGATTGTTATGTTGCGCTCTTTTAGTTGTGAAAGTATTTTCCAGAAGTCTTTACGACTGACAGGATCAACACCTGTCGTAGGTTCGTCGAGAAATAGAACACTTGGCTGATGTACAAGTGCACAACAGAGCGCCAACTTTTGTTTCATACCGCCAGAGAGCGCTCCTGCCTTACGATCCTTAAATTGTTCAATCTGTGAATAGATGGTTTTGATTGAGTCGTAGTTTTCTTCTACTGTCGTATTAAAGAGTGTCGCAAAAAAGTGAAGATTTTCTTCTACCGTCAAGTCTTGATAAAGTGAAAATTTGCCTGGCATGTATCCCACTCGCTTACGTATCTCGTTCATTTGCCGCACAACGTCAAAACCGTCAATTTCAGCCGTACCTGATTCGGGAAGAAGCAACGAGCAGAGAATTCTGTACATGGATGTCTTGCCAGCTCCATCAGGACCTATAACTCCAAACACCTCGCCTTTATTCACAGAGAAACTGACATTGCGTAGTGCCTGCACCTTACCATAGTGCTTAGATATATTATTTACTTCGATTGCTTTCATTGTTTTGAGAAAAGCTTAAAACTTCACTTCTCCATACATTCCTATCTTTACATAATCATCGTTTTGGAATTGTATCTTAACAGCATAAACCAAATCGGCTCTCTCATCATCGGTGAGAATAGTTTTGGGCGTGAATTCTGAACGGCTTGAAATCCATGTGACAAGGCCGTTGTATTGTTTCTTTTGTCCATTTCCGTAGTCTGCCATGACTATCGCCTTTTGTCCCAGTTTGATATTTTTTAGCTGTTTAGAGGTAACATAGGCTCGGATGAACATTGTTTTTGTATCTGCAACTTTAAAGAGAGGCTTGCTCGTTGAAACGAATTCGCCTTTTTCTACATATTTCTCCAAAACTACACCTGATATGGGGGAGGATATTTGTGTGTTGTTGATTTGATCTTCTATCTGACGTTTCTGCGCTTTTATGCCCTGCTTTTGTGCATTGATAGCAAGAACTTGCTTTTTAAGTGAAGTGTTATTACTATTAATTTGATTGCGTGTGGCATCATATTGTCGTTGTAATACTTTTATGTGATTGTTAATGTCATCGAGTTGCTTGCGTGGAACAGCACCATCCTTTACCAATTCGGCGTATCTCTTTTGTTCTTTTTCTTCATTAGAGATTTGCTCAGACAGTGATGCTAACTGTTCCTGTATATTCAATTGGCGACTACTTGTTGCTGAGGCGTTTTCGTCCAATTGTTGTTCTGTTGCTGTTAGTTCTTCTTGTTTCTGTTGTAGCTGAAAGTCATCTATTTTTCCTACAACTTGGTTTGCTTGTACGTTTTGTCCTTCTGATAGGTTGAAACTTTTAAGTTCTCCCGAAGACTTTGCTGCAACCGTCACCTCCGTAGCTTCAAACGTTCCTGTTGCATCATAATCTTTTTTATGGTCGCTACACGATGCCAGCAGAAAAGTAATACTGGCTAATAGAAATATCTTTTTCATATTTGTCGGTTGTTTTTATTCGTTGTTGGTATATTTCAGATTATACATTTCCTGGAGCATCTCAATCTCATGTATTGCTCGTTGTGTCTTTGCCGAATTCTCGTTATATATTTCTCGAAGCAAACTATTGACATCGATGATTCCATGGGTGAGCTTTGATTCAGCAGCCTTTCGAACATTGGTGCGCAGTACAATTATTTCATCATCACTTTGCATCAAACTGTGGTACCTGCTAATATTTTCTGTCTGTTGTATCTGTTCTATATTATTGTTGAAAAGAAAGACGTCACGTGTGTTTTCAATCATGGCTCGTTGTTTCTTCAACTTCTCCTTGTCGTTTTTTCGAGTATAGAGAGCTCCTATATTCCACGAAAGCTTTAGCCCTACAATGCCATTCAGTCTCCACTTATTACTCATCATGTCCTCAAAAATGTTTAATCCTGGATAGCCATAATAGCCTTGGGCAAAAAGACCAAACTGGGGTCTTAATTGTGCATTTAAGGCTCTCTCTTGTATCTCTGTAAGTTTTAGCTGATTGTCGAAAATTCTTAGTTCTGGACGGTTGTTCGTAGATATTGTAGAGTGGAGGATACTTGGCTTCTGAGGCTGACTTACTTCTATGCCACAAAAAGTACTTAATACATGCTGTAATATTTTGCGTTGCGATTTCAAATTTGCCATTTGTTGCTCTGTGCTTAAGCGTTCTGCCTTTACATTATCAAAATCGCTGATGGAAGCTGTTCCGACTTTGACCCAGGCTGCAAGTTTGTTTTCACTCGAAAGTAACAGCGCATTAAGATTTTCATTTAGCTTAATTTGTTCGTCCAATAGTAAGAGAGAAAAATACATCTCATTGATCCTTTTTCGCACTTGATACAGGTCCGATTCGTTTTGTGCTGCTTGAATTTTTCCTTCTTGTTGTGCTATCTGGCTTTGATTGCTAATTATGCCGCCATCATAAATGGTTTGTTGCAGTTCTATTCCCACTTTATATTGTTCCTTGGTCAACCCTTTCATCTTAAGCCCCATTTGCTGAAACATACTTTGCATACTTTGAGGCCAGGATGCAACTTCACTTTGGTAGGTGGTTTGTGCTGATGCAGTAAAGTGTGGCAACCATCCTTTTTTTATGTTTTTAACCGTTAGTTCTGTTGTCTGATCAATTAGATCATACTTTTTGATACAAGGATAGTTTTTCTTTGCAGCTTGCTGACATTCTTCTAATGTCTGTGCTTGGCTGATGATAGCCATCATTATTAGGGCGATGGTTATTATTTTCTTTTCCATTTCTCTAAAGTGTTTTATTGTGGCAAAAATACGGTGATTTTATATTATTTAATTATACTTTACACTGATATATTTTCCTTTTTGTACGATTCTTCTTGTTTTCTTTTTTTCTCTTCAAGAGAATCAGTTTATTTTGCAAATATATCGTACAAAAAGGCAAGTTATGAAAGAATCAAAAGTTGTTAGTCAGTTTTCTTTAGAGGATATTGATTTAGAGGATCTTTTCAAGTAACAAGGTGAAGTTTTTTTTAATGAAGATGCTGTAATAACCTGTCTGAATACACGAAAAAAGGAGGCTCGTTAGAGTCTCCCTTTTTTGTAATCCCATCGGATTTCGTCCAACCGTTGTCGCCGTGGGGGCTGGGTCGTGATTGATTGTTTTAATAATTGAGCAGCGATGTTTGTTTCTTCAAAGCCCCGCGGTTCGAGGCAAACCAATGTATATCTTTTATGAATTTGTAATCTCCTTGATGAAGGCCTCTGTCATGCTTCCTGTCAAGTCGATGATGTAGAGGTGTCCTTCTTGTTTTGTTATGAGCACCACTTCCACGAAGGTCTCACCGCGTTTGCGTGTGTAGAGGTTCTTTCCGTCGAAGGTATCGTAGAGCTGGTAGCGTCCTTTGTTGGCTTTGATGAGTGCCTCGGCCTTTTCGTGGAGAGTCTGCGTTTCCGAGATTTTGTCGTTAGAGATGATGCGAACGCTGCGAATTTGTCGTAGGAGGCTCTCTGTGTCCTTGTCTTTGTTGATGGCGTCGGACTGCAACATTGCGGACATCATGGTTGGGCTTACTGTTTTGCACGTAAGGCTTGTGCCTTGGGCGTATGTCTTCATGAAATGAAGAGCAAAGTCTGTTTCGTGCTGTGCCGCAACTGTCAGGGAGGTCAGCGCCAGCAGTAGGATGCTGAGAAGGCGTTTCATTCTTCGTGTGCGCTGTTTGGGTTGTCGTTTTGTTTTGTAGAGTCAGCGCTGGCTGTTTTTTGGAACATTTCCAAACCGTCCTGCACTACCTTATAGGATTGTTGGGCCGACTGGTAGGAGTCCTGATAGCTTGCGGGGTTATAGTCCCACGGACTTTGGCTATTCTGCTTGTTGAGATAGCTGCTTGCACTGTAGCCCACCATGGCAACGATGGCGATGGCTGCGGCAGCCTCGTAGAGCGGACGCAGAGAGCGGAAAATGCTCTCCCGCTTTGCGCGAACCACGATTGTCTGAGGTTCTGTTGCACCTATCTTTTGGAGAATCTTCTCGTCGAAATCGTCGCTCAGGGATATTTCAGCTTGGGATTGTTCGTAGGAGAACAAATCCTTGTATTGCAGCAGATGTGCGGGCACATCGGACTGGCTGAAGAACGCACGGAGGATACTTTCCTCTTTCTCGGTCGTTTCGGCGACCCAGTAGCGTTCCAGGAGTTGTTCTATATACTTATAATCCATAATTCTCAATTTTATCGTATTGCTTTCTGATGGCTTGGCGTGCTCTGAAGAGTGTCACTTTGACCACTTCTTCGCTCACCCCCATGATGGTTGCTATCTCGCGGTAGGATTTTTCCTCAATGTCGCGGAGCTGCATGATGGTGCGCTGTCGCTCGGGGAGCTGGTTGAAGAGTTCGTGCACCTTGCGTAGTTTTTCGTCGCGTTCCAGTTGCTCATCCGGCGTAAAGGAATTGTCGGTGGCGTCTATCTCATAGGCCTCGAGCGAAAGGTTTTGTGCTTCCTTCTTTTCGTGGCGGTCGAGGGCAAGGTTTCGGCAAACGGTCATGCAGTAAGCTTCGATGCTCTCAACGCCTCTTAGCTCTTCCCGTTTGTTCCAAACTTTTATCAGTGTGTCAGACGTAACATCTTCGGCCTCTGCCGAATCGAGCGTGATGCGCAGGGCAAGTCTGAAGAGTTTATTCTTCAGAGGCAACAAATCATATCTGAAGTCAATGTCTTGCATAATCACTCTCTGCTATACTGACGGAGGACTCCGACAAAAGTTACACTCCTATGAATGTTTTTTCTCATATTTTTCTGTATGTTGTATCTAATGTTTTGAAACACAGTGAAAAATAAATTTTATTTTTTTCTAGCTAAAGCTTTTATATTTCTTTTCAACCCTTCAAACTTGGCGCGCTTCACTGCCGACCCTTTGAAAATGGCGCGATACTGTTCGACGGTAAGTTGTTCCCAATCCTCGCGTGTCATTTGTAGCAGTTGTTCGCTGGGACGGAACTCTTCCACTTCGGTGGGTTTGGCAAACCTGTTCCACGGGCAAACTTCGGCGCAGCGGTCGCAACCGTAGAAGCACGTCCCCATTTTCTCTTCCGTCCCAGGTGGTAGGTCGCCACGATTTTCTATGGTCAGATAGCTCAAGCAGCGGTTAGCATCGAGCGTGCCATCGCCCCGAAGCGCTTGACCAGGGCAGGCGTCGACACACGCATGACACGTGCCGCAGCGATTCTCTATGGGCGTGTCGTAGGCGTCGGCTTCATAGGGCAGAACGATTTCTCCCAGGAAAAAATATGTCCCACCTTTCGGCAGGATGAGCTGTCCCGAGCGTCCCTGCCAGCCCAGTCCGCACCGCCACGCCCAGTATCGCTCATCCAGCGGTGCGGTGTCCACAAACACGCGCGTTTCATACCCCTCTTTGGGCGGGATATGCTCTGCCAGTTGTCGGAGGCGTGCTTTCATCACTTCGTGGTAGTCCTGTCCGTAAACATAGCGCGAGAGCGCCCACCCGCTGAGTTTTTCAGCCGGATAGTAGTTGAGCGCCACGGAAACTATTGTTCGTGCCCCCTCCACCAGCAATCGTGGATCGAGCCGTTTGTCCATGTTGCGCTCCAGATACTGCATATCAGCATGTCGTCCCTCGCTGATCCACTGTAGCCTTCTTTCGGCATGAACCTTATCCACCGGTTCTGCCGGTGCCAGTCCACATGCCGAAAAGCCGAGACGTAGTGCCTCGGCTTTGATAAGTGATGTGTTCAGTATGCCTCCTGTCAGAAAAGAAGGCTCATCAGGGGTTGTCTTCGTCATGAATCGAATACCAGTCGTCTTTCTCTTGCATGCGTCGCCGGCGTTCGTAGGCAGTTTGGAGCTTCATGTTGTCCGTTTCAGCCTCTTCACGATAGCGTTCGTCGCGTTCGTTGTAGTCTTCTCTACCGTAATCCATAGCAATAGTTTTTAGATGTTATTCCCTCTTTGGAAGGATAAGGCAAATTTATGCTTTTCTTTGCCTCTCTTGCAACTTTTTCCTCTTAAAAAACTTGAAATACTGAAAGTTGGCTCCTTTCTCTTCAAGCTGTAGTGGCTCTTAGGAAAGTTTAGCAGGTATGGCTTCCTCAACGGTTGGGAGAATCTCTTGGAGAGCCTCCTTCTGTCAATCTACTTCTTATTTTCTAAGCTCTGAGAATCGGTTGAAATCCATCACGGAGTAAGTAGGTCCTTGGATGAGGCTTGCTGAAGGAGAGGGAGAATAAGGTTGTTGGCAGATACAATAAGGCTATGGGCTGACACCCTTATTGCCCCAGCTGACATCCTTATTGCGTTGGCTGACATAATAAGGAAAACTGTTGCTATCTCCCGCCTAATTTTGCTTTGTTTTAGAGAAAATCCGTGGAAAAACAAGAAAATCAGCGCCATCTGGGGCTTTTTGCGTGTTACATCTATCACCCATAAGGGCAGATTTCACGCAGAAAGCCGCAGATGGCACTGAATAGAGATTTTTTGCCTTCTCTTGGTGCTTATGTCAATGTCAAGGAAAGCGAGAGTTTTTTTTGATTTTTCGTGCCCTAATCGAACACTTTGAATTCATAGCCCTGATCGCGAAGCCATTCGATGGCGCGAGGGAGCGCATAGAGAATTTTGTCGTGGGATTTGAGCGAATCGTGGAAAGTGATGATACTTCCATTGCGTGCATAACGCTGCACGTTGCGCAACACGTCGCGACCGTTGAGGCGCTTACTGTAGTCGCGCGTTACGAGGTCCCACATCACCACGCGATACTTCAAGCGGGCCGCCACATAGAGAGCGGGTTTCATCCAGCCGTGAGGCGGTCGGAAGAGGTCGGTGCGGAGGTAGGCGTTGGCCTTCTCCACGTTGCGCATATAGCTGTTGATGCCATGACGTAGCGAGCCAATGTGGTTGAAAGTATGGTTTCCTATGCGGTGTCCGCGCTGCTTGACCATCTCGTAAATCTCGGGATGCTTCCGCACATTGTCGCCCACCATGAAAAAGGTGGCCTTGATGCCGTAATGGTCCAATACGTCGAGCACCCACGGCGTCACTTCAGGGATAGGTCCGTCGTCGAAGGTGAGATAAACGGCGCGAACGTTCTTGTCCATTCGCCAGAGTGCCAGCGGGTAGAGCCATCGGAGCCATTTGGTGGGTTGTTCGATAAACATATTTCGAGAGAGATTTTATGAGCGTTGTGCTAAAAAGAAAAAGAGAGAAACGACTCCATAAGGGCCGTTTCTCTCCATGAGTATGGGGTTAATCTGCAAGATTATAGCTATTCTCGTCAGCATTAGCATCCGATTGTGGAGCTTGCTGCTGTTGCATCATCTTCATCACACCTTGTGAACCGATGCTACCTGCCGTGGTGTGGCTCAGTGCATTTACGCGGTTGTTCCACAGGGCGAAGTCCTTATCCTTCATATCTTGAAGGAGGGCTACGCAGCGGTAGAGGTAGAGGAAGGTCTTTGTGCAACTGTTGGCATAGGCATACGTCGTTTCCTGTGGCAGCGTGTTGGCCCAGTTGAGATACTGCCAGTTTTGGCGCGCCACCTCTTTTGCCACTTTTGCTGCTTTGCCCTTATCGCCAGCATGGAACCAGAGCGTAGCAAGATCAACATCCGCATATTCGTAAGGCACTGTGGCTTCTGGCAACACTTTCTCACACATGCGCAGAGCGGCGAGCGCCTTGTCTTTCTTGCCTTCGTTGAGCAATCGCTCTATGAGGATAGAGAACATGCGGCGGTGGGTCTGTGCCATGCGTAGGTTGGTTTCGTCGAGGAAAATGCCCGGCATAGCTACGTTACCATATTTGAAGCGTGTCATGAGATTGGTGTACATCTTGTCCGTATCAATGCGGCTTTGGCCGAGCTTGAATGGTGTGAGACGATAAGCCAAACCCTCGAGGCAGAAGTAGTCCTGCAAGCCGGCATAGTTCTCAGCTCCAAGCGTTACGCTCATATAGATGGGTCGCTTCCAGTTGTTGCGCGCCAACATTTCGTAAATCATCACCTGCTTGCGAGACATTCCTCTTCCAGCCCATTTCAGTGAAAGACTGATATGATCGGGGATTTCCATACCTGCTGGCACGGTGATGCCCTGATTGATAACGTTCTGCTTGTTCACCTTCACCACAACAGAGTCGGTAGGGAAGATCTGCTTCGTGCGGACATAGTTGTCCATGATGTAAGTGAGTTCGTAGGGATCAGGACCGTTGGGGTGAGCCTTCTTGAAAGCATCGAGTTCGGCCTTGCGATCCACGATGGGGAAGTAGCCATGTTTGCCATCGTCCACGTATTCGGCACGCTTCCACGCAATGGGCAGCGATGGAGAATTGTAGGCGGGGCGCACCATCTGGTCGGTGTACCATTCCGTCTGTAGGTATTCTAAGTTGCAAACACGGGCATCCGTACGCTTACCTTCGGTCTCTTGGTTGTACCAGAGGGGGAAGGTGTCGTTGTCACCATTTGAGAAAATGATGGGGTTGGCAGGTGTTCCGTCGGCCAACTTCTCGGGCATAGTGTCGAGATAGTTCAAACCGAAGTCGCGACAAGCATAGCGGCCAGAACGGTCATGGTCGTCCCACGTCTGACTCACCATTTGGAGCGGCACGAGTACACAAAGCACAGAGGCTACAGCTGCTGGCAGTACGCCAAACTCTTCCGTGGCTTTCTTTCTTGCCTTTAACGCACGACCCAAGAGATCGGCCAAAGCTGCCACGCCCATACCAATCCAGATGGCAAAGGCATAGAACGAACCAGCATAAGCATAGTCGCGCTCACGCGGTTGCATCGGGGTCTGATTCAGATAGAGCACGATGGCAAGACCTGTCATGAAGAAGAGGAAGAATACCACCCAGAATTGTTTCACGCCCTTGTCGCCGCGGAAAGCTTGCCAGAAAAGGCCGAGCAAGCCGAGGAGGAGCGGCAGCATATAGAACACGTTGTGAGCCTTATCCTGCTGCAATTCGTTGGGCAGCTCTTTCTGGTTGCCATATATGGCATTGTCGATGAAGGGGATACCAGTGAGCCAGTTGCCGTGTTCCTTCTCACCATTGCTTTGATAGCCGTTCTGACGGCCGGCAAAGTTCCACATGAAATAGCGCCAGTACATGAAGTTGATCTGATAGGATATGAAGAAGTTCAGATTGTCCCACTGCGAGGGCATTTGGCCATACTGGAAGTCGCCACCAGAGGTGGTGTAGTTGACATCACGAAGCTGGATGTTTCCTCCCAACCAGTCGTTGTAAGCCTGCGCATGTGCGCTGGAATACATACGTGGGAAGAGCATCTTCATGCCCGACGGATATTGCAGAGATTCGAGACTCTCAACATCTTCATAAGTGTCGGCTTCGTTAGCTTGTGTCTTCTCTTTGCGGTGGTGCTCCGTTGTGGTATTATAAATGGCCTGTCCGTTGGCATCAAAGTCGGGCTGAGAAGTGAAAGCTTGGCCGAAGAAGAGCGGTGTTTGGCCATATTGGTCACGACTGAGGTAGCTACCCAGCGAGAAGATGTCCTCGGGAGAGTTCTGATCCATTGGTGGATTGGCAACGGAGCGAATCACGATGACAGCATAAGAACTGTAGCCAATCATCAGCATGAGCATACAGAGGAGGCTCGTGTTGAGGATGCGCTTGCGCAGCAGCATCTTTCCGTCCTTGCGCTTCATGTTGAGCAAGAAGTAGAGCGTAGCTAAAAGAACGATGCCGATGAGCACAGACATAAAGCCTGTTCCGAAGAACGGGATACCGAGCATGCCGACACTGGCGAGGTAGAGTCCGTTGGTGAGCGTGCGGTTGGTCTTTGTGGTACTCCAAATGGCCGTTAAGACAACGGCGATGAGGGCAAGGATGTAGACAACCATACCGGTGTTGAACGGCATTCCGAGGGTGTTGACAAAGAACAGCTCAAACCAGCCGCCCACCTTCACAATGCCCGGGACAACGCCGTAGAGCACGGCGGCTACCAGCAGGAAGCCTACGAGAAGAGCCACCAAAGAGCCTTTTGACTGGGCTTGCGGATGGCGCTTGTAGTAGTAAACCAAAGCGATGGCAGGGAGGCAAAGAAGGTTGAGCAAGTGGACGCCAATGCTCAATCCGGTAAGATAGAAAATCAGTACAATCCAGCGGTCGCTGTGTGGCTCGTCAGCGTGGTCTTCCCACTTAAGGATGAGCCAGAACACCAAGGCGGTGAACATGGAAGAGTAGGCGTAAACCTCGCCTTCCTCAGCTGAAAACCAGAAAGTGTCGCTCCAAGTGTAAGCCAAAGCGCCCACAACGCCCGAACCCATAATGGTGATGATTTGTCCCCAAGTGGTGACCGTTCCGTCCTTGCAGATGAGCATCCGCGTGAGGTGGGTGATGGTCCAGAAGAGGAACAAAATACACAAGGCAGAAAGGAGCGCCGACATGATATTGACGCAAAAAGCCGCCTTGGCAGGGTCGCCTGTGAAGTGGGTAAAGAAGTTACCCGTTAACATAAAGAATGGTGCACCGGGCGGGTGACCTACTTCCAGTTTTGTTGCCGTGGAGATAAACTCAGGACAATCCCAGAAGCTCGCCGAAGGTTCTACTGTCATGCAGTAGGTAAAGGCGGCGATAGCAAAAACAATCCAACCGATGATGTTGTTGGTAATTTTGTACTGCTTCATTGATGTGTTTGAATATGTTATGATAGTTTTTGAATTGCACTCTAATACAATTTACAAAAGTAGAAAGATTTTTCGGCATTCCAATAAGGAAGTCTGGATTATTGAGCCGACAGCCTTATTGTGTGAGCGGTTTGGGCGAAAGGAAGAGGGGAATTTTGAGGGTAAAAATAAGGGCTTATCACACTATCTCGCGAACGGGACGGAGCAGGCCGTCTTTAACTTCCCACATAGTGGTGTTGCTGACTGTGGCATCATGGCTAACGAGGAGCACAGCACTGTGGTTGTTTTCTTCGCGCAAGAGATTGTAGAGAAAATCCTTCCCTTCGAGGTCGAGATGGGTATCGGGTTCGTCGAGGAGAAGGAGATCGGGTTGCGAAACGATGGCGCGCCCCAGCAAAACGCGTTGCCACTGCCCGCCACTAAGTCCTTTGATGGGGCGCTCCTTGAACTGACTGATTTGTAGGCGTTCGAGCACACGGTCGACCTGTTCTTGCTGTTGGCGCGAAAAGCTTGCAAAGAGGCGTTTGCGGTTTTGCAGTCCGCTCAGCACCACCTCGCCCACGGTGATAGGGAAGTCGCGATCGATGCTTCTATACTGTGGTAGATAGCCCAGCGTGAGTCCTGGTCGGCAAACGATGCTTCCGGCGGTAGGGGGCAACAATCCTGCAATGATTTGTAGCAATGTGGTTTTACCTCCACCGTTGGGCCCCGTCAGAACGATGAAGTCGCGCTCAGATATGGATGCGCTGACGTGGTCGAGAATGGTATTCCGCCCGTAAGTAAGGCAGAGGTTATCGAACTTGAGTAGTTCCTTCATTTTTCAAAGCCTTTGAAATGATGGAAAGTTCCGTTGGCCAGTCGTAGCCGAGCGGATTGATGATACTTACTTTTGCGCCCAAGTGCTCCGCTATGCGGCGGGCGGATTTTCCGCTGTATTCCTTTTCTATGAATACCACTTTGACGTTTTCGTTCTTACATGTTCTGATGAGTTGTTGCATTCGTGCAGCAGAAGGTTCTTTGCCGTCTTGTTCTACCGCTAGTTGGCGCAAACCGTAATCGCGAGCGAAATAGCCGAGAGCAGGGTGGTAGATGAGAAAACTGCGATGGCTCACATCTTTGAGTTCGGCACGGATTGCGGCATCAATGCTATCGACACGAGCATCGAAACGTTTGAGGTTGTCTTTGTATATCTCAGCATTGGCGGAGTCGGCTTCGCACAAAGCGTTGCAAATATTGCTGGCCAAGATGCGGGCATTACTTGTCGACATCCATACATGTGGGTCGGCCGAGTTGGAACTATTTTCACTATGTTGTGCTGCCAAGAGATTAACGCCCTTCATGAGTGAAACGATTTTCAGCTCAGGAGCAGTCTCTGCCATTTTCTCCAGTTGAGTTTGTTCGAACCCCAGCGTACCCACTGAAAAGTAGAGTTGACTCTGACTGAGCTCCACTATTTGGTGCGGCGTTGGTTCGTAAGTCTCAGGGCTTCCTCCTGTTGGCATGAGTGTAGTGACCTTGTAGTGGTCGCCCGCAATCTGTTCTGTGAAGTAGCGCAGCGGTTCGATACTGACGGCTATGCGCGGACGGGTGTCCGTCAATTCGCCAGCACAACTCGTGAGGAGGACGCTGATGATAAGGAGGAGGGCAAAACGATTTATTTTCATTTCTTTATAGTGCTTTGTAGGCAGAGATAAGTATGGCATAACGGGCAAATTTCCCTACGGCAATGTTGAACACAGAGTAGAGAAGATTGGTGCGAAGGTAGCCCATGGCCACAGTAATGACACTTCCCAAGATAGGAATCCATGCTAAGAGTCCTGCCCAAGAGCCATATTTGCGTACTTTTCGCTTTCCTTTTTCTAATTTTTCAGGTGAAACCTTCGTCCATTGCTGTATCCATTCTTCTTTTCCCAAGGAACCGATGAAATAGTTGAAGAGTGCACCAAGAACATTTCCCAGCGTTCCCCAAATGAGAAGTTCTGTGGCGGGAGTACCTGCTGTGAGCAGAGCAATCATCACAACTTCGGAGCTGAATGGGAGGAAACTTCCAGCCAAAAATGCTGCAAGGAACATTCCGAGGGCACCATTTTCGATCAGGAGCTGTTGGAGGGAGTCAAGCATAGTGTGAGTCTGTTTATAGAGGGAGTAGGTCTTTCAACCAACTCTCCAAGGGTAGTAATCCTGAATTATAACAATAGAGTGCGAAGGTGAGGACTAACCAAAAGATGAACCAGATGTTCATGAGCACTCGCCCCTTTGCAAGGGTGAAATAGTGGGCAATGAGTGGAGAACTATTGACGATCAGAAGAGGGAAAAGATAATTGAAGAAACAAGGATAAGCCACCATGCCGCCAATAATGGCCAGTTCTTGTATGATAAATATATAGAAACACATTCTCACACGAATCTTGTCGTTGAAGTTCGTGCGATAGTAGTGGATGAGTCCTAACAAGACGAGTACCAGTATAAAACCGAAGTTGACGTACTGCCAGAGAGGAATGCTCTTGTAGTCGGGAATTTGATATTCAAAGTAGGGGAGGAGATAGAGAAAAGCCGTGTCGAGCTGGTTCTTCCACACCGCCCAGCCGGCAAGAAACCAATAGGGGATAATAAGCCCGAAAATGCCTGCTAAAAACGTGCGCCAAGTGAGCGAACGTAGTTGAACAACCATTTCGATGTAGAAAAGGATGGGGAGTAGAAGCATCGGAGGGAAAGCAAGGCTTCCGAGACCGAGGAAAAAGAAGGTGTGGAAAATGATGCCTTCTGGACGCAACTTTTGATAGGAGTTGAAGAGAAGAAGGTAGGACACCACTAAACAATAGGCGGGAACCATCTGCCAACTGAGCGAATGTGTGAATGTACAAGCTACGGAGAGCATCAAAAAAGTACAGCTCACCATGCGCGAACGAATGCGCAGCAATTGGTTGCGATTGTTGAGTTCCATCAGCAAATAAGCCATGAAGAGTGTCGAAGCCAAACCTCCGACACTCCAAATAGTTATGGGGTCGACTACAAACCAGAGAATACTGGCGATGACGACCATGATGGGCAGCGTGAGCGGCCCAGTGACTACTTTGTTTCTGAAACTTTTATCAATCATTCTTATGAATAAAGTTGCGAGGGGGCTGTTGGGACACTCCCCAAAGATTCTGACTGCGCGAAGAGATGCGCGAAGTAGCAACTTTCTTGTGCCTATTCCTTTATCCCTACTTACAGTACATCTTTTCCGATATCTCGACGGTAGTATTTACCCTCATATTGGATTTGTTCTGCCCCTTTCATGCTCTGTGCCAGAGCTTCTTGCTGTGTCTTACCATAAGAGCTAACGGCAATAACGCGGCCACCATTTGTAACGAGTTGTCCATTCTTGATGCTTGTTCCAGCATGGAACACTACGCTTCCTTCAACGGCTGCTCCCGTAATGGGGAATCCTTTCTGATAATCGCCTGGATAGCCACCACTGACAAGCATCACGCAGACTGCCGCGCGCTCATCGAATTCCACTTTGCGCTGGTCGAGGTTACCTTCGGCCACACCTTCAAAGAGGTCTACGATGTCACTCTTCAGGCGAAGCATGACGCTCTCTGTTTCGGGATCGCCCATGCGGCAGTTGTATTCGATAACTTTCGGTTGCCCATCGCAGTTGATGAGGCCGAAAAAAATGAAACCCTTATAGTCGATGCCTTCTTCTGCAAGCCCGTTTACAGTTGGACGTATAATCTCTTTTTCTACTTTCTGCATCCATTCGCGAGTGGCAAAAGGAACGGGAGTGACGCTTCCCATACCACCAGTGTTCAGTCCGGTGTCGCCTTCGCCAATACGTTTGTAGTCTTTGGCTTCGGGGAGCAACTGATAGTTTTTACCATCGGTCAGAACGAAGACACTACATTCAACGCCGCTCAGAAATTCTTCGATGACCACTCGGCTACTGGCGTTGCCAAACATGCCACCGAGCATTTCGCGGAGTTCTTTCTTGGCTTCTTCCAGTGTTGGGACAATCAGAACGCCTTTTCCTGCTGCAAGCCCGTCGGCTTTAAGGACGTAAGGGGCTGAGAGTGTCTCTAAGAATCGGCAACCTTCTTCCACGTGGTCGCCGTCGAAGGTGGCGTAAGCGGCCGTGGGGATATTGTGGCGTTTCATGAAGCCTTTGGCAAAATCCTTCGAACCTTCCAATTGTGCACCCACCTTAGAAGGACCGATGATCTTCACATCGCGGAGCAAACTATGATGCTGGAAATAATCTGTGATACCTTTAACAAGCGGCACTTCTGGTCCAACAACCACCATGTCAATTTCGTAGTTGATGACAAAGTCTGCCACTTCATCGAAGTCAGTTGGCGTTATCTCCACATTTTCTCCAATGGCTGCCGTACCGGCATTGCCAGGACCGATGTAGAGTTTTTCGACTTTGGGACTTTGTGCTATTTTCCATGCTAAAGCATGTTCGCGTCCGCCGCTCCCTAAAAGCAAGAGTTTCATAACGTTGATGTTTATAGAGGTTTGAGTGGCAAAATTACGCCAATATCCCTGCATAACAAAAGTTTTATACTTTTTTGTGTCGTAGAGCTTCGGGCACGGACAGATCGGACTGTTTAGATTGGCTCAGCTGATAAGTGAAAAACTCAAAAGAGAAAGCAAGCAACAAAAATCCCCCGCTGGTGGTTAGACCTGCGGGGGATTTCAAAGTGCCTATGGCTATTTAATCATATAAATTTTCTGATTAGAAATCGAAGCTGCTGCCTTCCGGCTTTTGCTGCTCTTCGCCAAAATTGCGGCGTTCGTGATGGTCGCGGAAACCACCTTCGTGGCGCGGACGACGTTCACCGTGGTTGTCACCCTCGCGGCGCGGACGGCGCTGTGGGCGATCCTCCCAGCCTTCGGGCTTTTCTTCGAGTACACGATGAGAGAGGCGGAACTTGCCCGTTTTTGGATCGATTTCGAGGAGCTTTACTTTGATTGTGTCGCCTTCTTTGATGCCGGCTTCCTCAACTGTTTCGAGGCGCTTCCAAGCAATCTCAGAGATGTGGAGCAAACCTTCCTTGCCCGGCATGAATGCTACGAAGCAGCCGTAAGGCATGATGCTAATAACTTTTGCATCGTAAACTTCGCCCACTTCGGGAATAGCAACAATGGCTTTGATCTTACCAACTGCTGCATCGATACTTTCCTTGTTGGGAGCGCTAACCTGTACGACACCACCTCTTTCGTCTTCGTCGATAGTGATAGTGGCGCCAGTTTCTTCCTGCATGCCCTGGATGATTTTACCACCCGGGCCAATGACAGCTCCGATAAATTCTCTAGGAATAGTGAACTGTACGATGCGAGGAACTTGCGGCTTGAAGTCTTCACGAGGAGCCGGAAGCGTTTTAAGCATCTCTCCCAAGATATGTTCGCGACCTTGTTTAGCTTGTTCGAGAGCCTTTTCGAGAATCTCGTAGCTCAGACCGTCGCACTTGATGTCCATCTGCGTTGCAGTCAGACCATTGACAGTACCTGTAGTCTTGAAGTCCATATCGCCCAAGTGGTCCTCATCGCCAAGGATGTCGGAGAGAACGGCATATTTCTCTTCGCCCGGATTCTTAATAAGACCCATAGCAATACCGCTGACGGGATTGTTGAGAGGCACACCAGCGTCCATCAAAGACAATGTACCAGCGCAGACAGTAGCCATAGAGCTGGAACCATTTGATTCGAGAATATCGCTCACAACACGAACAGTGTAGGGGAAATCCTCAGGAATCTGCCCCTTAATACCGCGCCATGCCAAGTGGCCGTGACCGATTTCGCGACGACCTACGCCGCGCTGTGCCTTAGCCTCGCCAGTGGAGAAAGGAGGGAAGTTGTAGTGGAGCAGGAAACGCTGGTAGCTCTTGTCCAGTACATCGTCCACCATTTTCTCGTCGAGCTTCGTGCCGAGAGTGGTAGTGGCGAGAGCTTGTGTTTCACCGCGGGTGAAGATGGCAGAGCCGTGAGGAGCGGGGAGCGGACTTACTTCGCACCAGATGGGGCGAATCTCCGTTGTCTTACGTCCGTCGAGGCGCTTGCCTTCGTCGAGAATGCAACGGCGCATTGCGTCGCGTTCTACGTCGTTATAGTATCTGTCGATGAGCGTATTCTTTTCTTCGAGTTCGTCAGCTGTCAGGTCGGCATGTGCTTCAGCATATTTCTCTTTGAAGTTCTCGCGGAGAGCATCGAAAGCGTCCATGCGATCGTGCTTAGGCAGAGCCTTACCGATGATGTCGTAAGCGGGCTGATAAAGTTCGTTGCGAATTTCTTGACGCAACTCTTCATCATTCACTTCGTGACAGTATTCGCGCTTCACGTCGGTGCCGAGTTCCTTCATCAGTTCTTTCTGGATGCGGCACATGGGCTTGATGGCTTCGTGGGCAGCTTTGAGAGCAGCGAGGAGTGCGCTTTCGGGCACTTCTTTCATTTCGCCTTCCACCATCATGATGTTGTCTTCCGTAGCACCCACCATCAAATCCATATCGGCTTGCTTGAGCTGTTCGAAAGTTGGGTTGATGACGAATTCTCCATTAATGCGAGCTACGCGGCATTCAGAGATAGGACCATCGAAAGGAATATCGCTGGCAGCCAAAGCGGCTGAAGCTGCGAAACCAGCCAAAGCGTCGGGCATATCTACACCGTCAGCAGAGAAAAGGATGATGTTGACATAAACCTCAGCATGGTAGTTGCTGGGGAAGAGAGGACGGAGGGCGCGATCGACAAGGCGACTCGTCAGAATCTCATAGTCGCCAGCACGACCCTCGCGCTTTGTGAAGCCTCCGGGGAAGCGGCCAGCAGCAGAATACTTCTCTTTGTAGTCACACTGCAAGGGCATGAAGTCAGTACCAGGAACAGCGTCTTTTGCGGCGGTGACGGTGGCCAGCAGCATCGTATTGTTCATACGGAGCATGACAGCACCATCGGCTTGCTTAGCAAGCTTACCAGTCTCAATGCTGATGGTGCGTCCATCAGGCAGTTCGACGGTTTTTGTAATTACGTTCATCGTTATAAAATAGATCTATTAAAAATATATTTTCGTCTTAAAATTGTGCAAAGATAATAGTTTCTTTCAGAACCAATTGTTTTTTAGGCCTTTTTAATCGTAAACCTTTGTTTGAAACTTATGTTCCTACTTTTAATAAGTCACCTCTAAAGAGAAATGTTCAGAAAAAAAACTTTAGAAGCTTTAGGCTGATTTATAAGTCTTTGTTTATGAGTATAAATTGGCGTATTATAAAAGCGTTACTTCTTTTTTATGAGGCTCACTGAAAGAAGAGAGATTCTATAATCTTTAGTATGTCGTTTGCATTTTTGTATCTTTGCAGCCATTAGCACACTATAATATTTAAGATGGTACTAAATTATATCTGGATCGCATTTTTTCTCATTGCTTTTGTGATTGCCGTTGTGAGACTTATTTTCTTCGGCGATGTGGAAGTATTTCCCAATATCATGAACTCTACTTTTGAAACGGCGAAGCAGGGATTCGAGATTTCGTTGGGACTGACGGGAGTGCTCTCCCTCTGGATGGGCGTTATGAAAATTGGCGAGAAGGGTGGAGTTGTCAATGTGTTGGCGCGCTTTCTGAGTCCGCTCTTTACACGTCTCTTTCCCGATATTCCCAAAAATCACCCTGTTTACGGCAATATCTTTATGAATATTGCTGCCAATATGCTCGGTCTCGACAATGCCGCAACGCCACTCGGACTGAAAGCTATGGAGGGAATGCAGGAGCTGAACGCAAAGAAAGATACGGCAACCAATCCGATGATTATGTTCCTTGTACTGAATACGAGTGGGTTGACGCTAATTCCTGTCAGTATCATGACCTACCGCTTCCAGTGCGGAGCCACTCAACCAACGGATATTTTTGTACCAATACTGATTGCTACTTTCATTGCTACAATTGCGGGTATCATCATCACCTCCCTCTACCAGCACATCAATTTGCTAAACCGCACCATTCTGCTCACGCTCGGCGGGGCTATTGCTTTGATCGCAGCTTTGATAGGTGTGTTTATGCAAATGAAGCCAGAGCAGATGAACGCCATTAGTGGCACTGCCGCTAATGTGTTGCTGTTCACGATTATTATTACTTTTATAGTAGCCGGAATGAGAAAGCGCATCAATGTTTATGATGCTTTCATTGAAGGAGCAAAAGAGGGTTTCTCCACCGCCGTTCGTATTATTCCCTATCTCATCGCCATCCTCGTTGCCATCGGAGTTTTTCGTGCTTCGGGCGCTATGGATTGGCTCATTGGTGGCATTCGCTGGTGTGTGGAAATGACCGGGGCCAATGCCGACTGGGTGGGCGCGTTGCCAACAGCCATCATGAAACCTCTTTCTGGTTCTGGCGCGCGAGGCATGATGGTAGACGCGATGAATACTTATGGTGCGGATTCCTTTATTGGGCGCTTGAGTTGTATTTTTCAAGGTTCAACAGATACTACATTCTACATCTTGGCCGTTTATTTTGGTAGTATCGGTGTGAGTCGTACGCGCCACGCCGTAGTCTGCGGATTGTTGGCCGACTTAGCAGGCGTGGTTGCTGCCATAGGTGTTTGTTATCTTTTCTTTGGGTAAAGCATGCACGCTATAAACCTTAGCTTTTAAGCATGCAAAGAACCTCGATGAAATCGCTAAAATATACATAGCCTTATAAGATCTCTTTCAAGATGATTGCAGGGCAATAAAAAATAGATAAAATGGCAAACTTAAAGTCTTTAGTAAAAGATACTGTTATCTATGGTATGAGCAGTATCCTCGGACGATTCCTTAACTATCTGCTCGTGCCGCTTTATACGATAAAGATGGCAGTGGCATCGGGAGGCTATGGTGTTGTTACAAACATTTATGCCTACACAGCCCTGCTCTTGGTTATCTTGACCTTTGGCATGGAAACCACCTTCTTTCGCTATGTGAACAAAGAAGGTGAAAACCCTGAACGGGTTTATTCCACAACGCTCATCGCTGTAGCGTTGGTGGGAGTGCTCTTTGTGGCGCTCGTGTTGGGCTTTTTAACTCCCATTTCATCTGCGTTGGGATATGCTTCAACGCCACAGTATGTTTGGGTTATGGCAGTCTGTGTGGCAATTGACGCATTTCAGTGCATACCCTTTGCATATCTGCGCTACAAGCGTCGCCCGTATAAGTTTGCGGTGTTGAAATTGCTCTTTATCTTCCTTAATATTTCGCTCAATCTGATTTACTTCCTCGTTGTTCCAACGCTTTATACAGGGCCTGATTGTGCGGTGGCTCCGCTGCTGGCAGAAGGCGGCGTGGTAGATGTGAGCTATGTGTTCTATATCAACTTGCTCTGCACGGGGAGCGTCACGTTCTGTTTCTGGAAAGAGTTGACGGGCTTCCGCTGGACACTGGATCGCCCCTTGCTCAAACGTATGTTGAGTTATTCTTGGCCCATACTTATTTTGGGTGTTGCAGGTATCTTGAACCAAACAGCCGATAAGATTATTTACCCGATGATTCGCAGCGGACGGCAGGGACACGTTGAATTAGGTATATATGGTGCAGCCGTAAAAATTGCTATGATTATGGCGATGATTACCCAAGCTTTCCGTTATGCCTATGAGCCTTTCGTGTTTGGTAAAAGTAGAGACAAAGATAACAGGGAAACATACGCCAAGGCAATGAAGTATTTCATCATCTTCACCCTCTTAGCTTTCCTCATCGTTATGGGATATATGGATATTTTGCGCCATGTCATCGGTCGGGGCTATTGGGAAGGGCTTCGCGTGGTGCCTATTGTTATGGCAGCAGAAATAATGATGGGTGTCTATTTCAACTTGAGTTTTTGGTACAAACTCACCGATCGCACCATTTGGGGGGCAGTATTTTCAGGCGTTGGTTGCTCGGTTCTCATCGCGGTTAATGTTCTTTTCATTCCGCAATACCACTACATGGCTTGCGCCTGGGCCGGTTTTGCTGGTTACGGAACGGCGATGCTCTTGAGCT
This sequence comes from uncultured Alloprevotella sp., assembly GCF_963536905.1. Taxonomy (NCBI): domain Bacteria; kingdom Pseudomonadati; phylum Bacteroidota; class Bacteroidia; order Bacteroidales; family Prevotellaceae; genus Alloprevotella; species uncultured Alloprevotella sp. The sequence continues at coordinate 34,699 of NZ_CAUTBW010000009.1, forward strand.
ATTTTGTGGGGCAGAAATACTATCCCATCAACTATCCCTTGAAGAGTATCTTTGTCTACGTTGCCATTACGGTCCTTTTCTTCTTCATCATGCAACAGGAGCCAGAAACGTGGAATGTATGGGTACGTGTGGGTATCAACACTGCACTTATCCTTGCTTTCATCGGACATTTTATGTATTGGGATTTACCCAAGAAACACCGCAAGGCATAATGTGGTAAAATAGATGGAGACAGTTTTTGTCTCATCCGATAAGAAACTAAAAATAATGCATCAAACACATACTCTCTCTAACGGTCTACGAATCATTCATGAACCTTCTCGTTCAGAAGTGCTCTATTGTGGCTACGTTGTCTGTGCAGGCACACGCCACGAGGATGAGAAGGATTCTGGAATGGCCCATTTCATCGAGCATCTGACCTTTAAAGGGACTACTCATCGCAAGGCGTGGCAAATCACCAACGGATTGGAGCGTGTGGGTGGAGACCTAAACGCATATACAACCAAACAAGAAACGGTTTATTATGCTACAATCCTGCGCCAAGACTTTCGGCGCGCTGCTGATTTGCTCACAGATATAGTTTTTAATAGTACTTTTCCGCAGCATGAAATAGATAAAGAAGTAGAGGTTATCTGCGATGAAATCGATAGTTATAAAGATAGCCCTTCCGAACTTATCTTTGATGAGTTTGAGAGTCTTATTTTTCCAAACCATCCTTTAGGGCGTGATATTTTGGGCTCGAAAGAACGACTTCATGAATATCGTACTGCAGACGCGCTACTTTTTACGCATCGCTATTATCAACCGGACAACTGCGTGTTCTTTGTTTATGGTAATGTGGATTTCAACCGCATTGTGCGTACGCTCGAAAAACTCACAGAGGGAATAGGTTCTGTACCCACTAATAGTGTCCCACTTTTGCAACAAGCTACTGCACCGATTGAAAAGCCGCGCGAAGCCGTTACCCTTTTTCGTCACCACGACACTCATCAAGCACATGTCCTTATAGGTAATAGAACTTTTGGTGGGCGGGATCCACGCCGTTACGGACTTTTTCTTTTGAATAATATCTTAGGTGGTCCTGGTATGAACTCTCGCTTTAATCTGAGTTTGCGCGAGCATGCTGGATTGGTTTACTCTGTTGATTCTTATTTGGCAACCTATCCCGACGAAGGTTTGTGGGAAGTTTATTTTGGTTGTGATGTGGCCGATGTGGAGCGCTGTCGCAGACTCATCAACAAAGAGCTTCGCCGAATGGTGGAGAAGCCTTTAACGCAGAATCAGCTCAATGCCGCTCTCAAGCAAGTGATTGGCCAAATAGGAATTTCGGATGAAAATTTAGAACAACACGCCATCGGGCTCGGAAAAAGCTTTGCTCATTATTGCCGATACCAAGGTAGTCGTGAAGTGGTGGAGCATCTCCGCGAACTCACGCCTCAACAGCTCCAAGAGATTGCGGCAGAGGTGTACGACGTAAATCGTCTTACTACGTTGGTGTATAACTGATGTTGCTATCCAATAGCTTTTGAACCCCTGCCGCAATAGATGCTAACCCAAAGTTGCTGGGGCGTATGTTCGCCAATGGGATCCAGAAAAGTGCTGCAGCATCATCATGTGCAATAAGTGCCGTTTCATCGAGTAATTGGCATAAAAAGAAAAGATCTGTGGTGTGTACTATGAAATCGGAATAAACGTATTCGTTGGGCAAGGAAAATAAGAACTTTTCCACGACAGCCTTTCCGCCTGTTTCTTCCTCCACTTCGCGCACGATGCCCTCCTCAGCAGTTTCCCCCGCATCCACAAAACCTCCAGGAAGATCGAGAGTTCCTGCCGCTGGATTGAAGGCGCGGCGAGTGACAAGGAGTTCGTTGCGCGAATTGAGAATAACAGCCACAGTGGCCGCTGCTGAATTGTGGTAGAAAGTGAAACCACAGTCTGTGCAACGCTTCGACTTGAAATCGTTCACCTCGAAGTGTGCAGAACCGCAACAAGGACAAAAAAGAAACTTAGCGAGAGGGTGTATCATATAAAAAAGAAGTATCTTTGTCTGCGAAGATAATCAATAATTAAAAAAACAGACTTTTATGCAAGTAACATTTCTTGGCAACCCCGTTACATTAGTGGGTGAGCCTCCCAAAGTAGGTGAAAAAGCCCCCAAGTTTGGCGGTGTTCGTGGTGATCTTAGTGTTCTTCATCTGCCCGAACTGCTCGGCAAACGTGTTGTGCTGAATATTTTCCCCAGTCTCGATACCGAAGTTTGCGCCATGTCCGTGCGCCGTTTCAATAAAGAAGCTTCCGAATTAGAGAATACCGTTGTGCTCTGTGTTAGCAAGGACCTCCCCTTTGCTCAGCAGCGTTTCTGCTCAACAGAAGGGCTTGAAAATGTAGTTCCTGTAAGCGTGTTCCGCTGCGGATGCTTTTCAGAGAAATATGGCCTAGAGATTACCGACGGTCCACTGAAGGGGCTTGAAGCTCGTGCCGTTATCGTGATTGACGAAGAAGGTACGATTGTCTACGAAGAGGTGGTGAGCGAAATCACTCATGAACCCAATTACGAAGCAGCACTGGAAGCGCTGAAGAAGTAATTAGGACGGTGAATAAAATCGATTGGGCGTACAAAATTCTTTATAGAGTTGACGTGCAATATCCTTGAATCAAACTGATTGTGTAAGAGGATTTATTCAACTTTTAGTACCTCTAAAGATTCAAGATAATTTACGGCGTATTCTTCTGGATTGAGGAGTACGCCGTTTTGTTTGTCCTAAACAACATTTGTCTTTGTCTGGAATATTTTGTAGAAAGAATCCTGGTGCAGAGTTCTTAAAAAATATTTAACGCTTTTTGCAGAGATTATAAAATGTTTTATCTTTGTCTCCTTTCTTCTTTTAGCTAAAGAAATATGGAACAGAACACCAATATATTTAAGAGAATCTTCCGATTCTATATAGAAGGATTTCGGAACATGACATGGGGACGTACCCTGTGGCTTATCATAATTCTGAAATTATTTGTTTTCTTTGTGGTTCTGCGTATTTTCTTTTTTCAACCCTACTATAAAGGTCTTAACGACAAAGAAAAAGCAGAGATGGTAGGAAAAAAACTAATGAAATGAAAACTCAATTAAAATAAAATCTATCAATGGAACTTTTATCTATTCTTGTTGATTGGTCACGTGCGCAATTTGCGCTGACAGCCTGCTATCACTGGCTGTTCGTGCCACTCACACTGGGACTGGCCCTTATCATGGCCATTATGGAGACCCTCTACTATGTGAAGAAAGACGAATTCTGGAAGCGAACAGCGCAATTCTGGATGAAGCTTTTCGGAATCAACTTTGCCATTGGTGTTGCTACTGGTTTGATTCTGGAATTTGAATTTGGAACCAACTGGTCCAACTATTCTTGGTTTGTGGGCGACATCTTCGGTGCGCCACTGGCTATTGAAGGTATCGTTGCTTTCTTTATGGAGTCTACGTTCATTGCTGTAATGTTTTTCGGCTGGAACAAGGTTAGCAAAGGCTTTCACTTGGCATCCACTTGGTTGACGGGCATCGGCGCGACTCTCTCTGCATGGTGGATTCTTGTAGCAAATGCTTGGATGCAACATCCCGTTGGTATGGAGTTCAACCCGCTTACGGTGCGTAACGAAATGGTAAGTTTCGCAGAGGTAGCTCTTAGTCCAACAGCTGTCGTTAAGTTCCTCCACACAGTATCAAGCGGCTGGATGACTGGCGCGTTTTTCGTGTTGGGTGTGAGCTGCTGGTTCCTGCTAAAAAAACGCAACAAGGAAATGGCGCTTCGCAGTATCCGCGTGGCAACGTGGGTAGGTATTATTAGCACTCTCGTTGTGATGGGTACAGGTGATCAAAGCGGTGTTGATATTGCTAAGAATCAACCGATGAAACTGGCTGCTGCAGAAGGTTTGCAGAATGGCGGTCAGCGTGCTCATTTCTCTATTGTACCAGGTGTTGAAGTTCCAGGCGTTCTCTCTGTTTTGGCAACCCACGACCTCGATGGTTATGTGCCAGGAATAAACGATCTCATCAATGGTTATACACTGCCCGATGGCACTAAGCAGTTGGGTGGTAAAGAGAAAATGGTGCTGGGCAAGCAAGCTTTGGCCGATTTCCAAGCTTACCGTGCCGCTGTTGGAAAAGATAGTGTGGCTGCTGCCGCTGCTGCGCAACGCCTCAAAGCCAACATGCCTTATTTTGGCTATGGTCATATTCAGAAAGCGGAAGACCTTGTGCCCCCCGTTGACATTGTATTCTGGTCGTTCCGTTTGATGGTGGGCTTAGGTGGATTGCTCATGCTGATTGTTCTTCTCTTTGCTTGGTACGATCGCAAGGGTAAGTTGGCCGATACGCGCTGGCTCTTGAAGGCTGGTCTTTGGTCAATTCCGTGCGTTTACATTGCAGGTCAAGCAGGTTGGACTGTAGCGGAAGTGGGCCGTCAGCCATGGATTATTCAAGATATGCTCCCTATCAACGCTGGTATTTCTAATTTGCAAAGCTCCAGTGTAATCATCACATTCTTCCTTTTTGCTGCCATCTTCACGGTGTTGCTCATTGCTGAAGTTAGCATCCTCACAAAGGCCATCAAGAACCATAATTCCGAATCTCTATGATAACTTATCAATTTTTGCAACAATACTGGTGGTTCCTCATCAGTCTGCTGGGTGGTTTGCTCGTATTCCTTCTTTTCGTACAAGGAGCAAACACCCTCATCTTTCGCATTGGTCATACAGAAGAAGAGCGCGAGCTCATCGTTAATTCCACGGGCCGTAAATGGGAGTTTACTTTCACCACGCTCGTCACCTTTGGTGGAGCTTTCTTTGCCTCCTTCCCCTTATTTTATAGCACCTCGTTTGGTGGTGCCTATTGGGTGTGGATGCTCATTCTGGCCTCTTTTGTTCTGCAAGCTGTGGCATACGAATACCAGAACAAACCAGGAAATGTTTACGGACGTAATGTTTTCCGCGCTTTTCTTGGTTTCAACGGCTTTTTCGGCCCTTTCCTTTTGGGCGCAGCAGTAGCCACATTCTTCACGGGTTCAGAATTTATTGTAGAAAAGAATGCCATTGGAGGTGCTGATCTGATGCCAGTCATCAGTAGCTGGGCTAACAATTGGCACGGACTTGAGGCGTTGGCCAATCCATGGAACTGGTGTTTAGGTTTTGCTGTGTTCTTCTTGGCGCGCTTGCTGGGTTCGCTCTATCTCATCAATAATATTGATGATGAAGTGTTGCTCCCTCGCTTCCGCCGTCAGTTGCTCATTGATGTTGTTCCGTTCTTGATTTTCTTCTTGGCTTTTGTGGGCAAACTCTTGCTGGGAGAAGGTTTCGCTGTCGATGCCAATGGAGTTGTTAGTATAGAGAGTGGAAAATATGCAGCCAATCTGTTTGGCAATATCTATATTCTGTTGCTTTTCCTCGTTGGTGTAGTAGGAGTTTTGGCAGGGATTATCTTGACCCTTCTTCGCCCCGCGTTCAAGCGCGGTATTTGGGCAGCAGGTATAGGTACGGTACTGACCGTTATGGCATTGTTCCTCATTGCTGGTCTCAATGGAACGAGCTACTATCCCTCTACTGCTGATCTGCAAAGCTCTTTGACCATTGAAAACAGTTGTTCAAGCGAATTCACGCTTCGCACGATGGCAATCGTTTCGTTAGTTATTCCCTTCGTCCTTGCCTATATCATCTATTGCTGGCGCGCTATTGACTTACGCTCCATCACGCGCAAGGAAATGGAAGAAGAAGATCACAAATACTAAATCCGTATATCTTTGATCATAAATAAAGGAAACCGTCGTTGAGGCGGTTTCCTTTTTCTGTTTTCTTCATCTCTATTCCAACGAACAAAAATAAGTTTTCAGCAGTCCAGCAGTGTAGCGTGTCTGCTGGTTTTCATTGGAGCACAGCTGTCTCGTCAAGAGACGCATACCGCAGATAGCCATCTTTCGCAAGAATGAAAGTAGGACCATCCATGGGAGACTCTACATCGGCCATTGACTCATCATCAAAAGCTCTGTAGACATCATAGCCTCGCCATACTTTTAAGTACTTGGCAGAAGCATAGCCCAGTTTGCGAGCAAGCCGCACAACCTTAGCTTCGAGTGACCTAGTGTTAGCCATATTGAGTACTATAATTTATTGAGAGAGAATAATTCCCTCTCCAAAGATATGTATTACTTTCATTGTCTCCAAATCTTTTTTCTCTCTATTTTTCTTATTTGTCAGAATCAGTTTGACAGAGGATCCCCGCAAAGCCTTTATTCTATCGGTTTTTGCAAAAAGAAAAGGTTTCTGAATAAAATTTTTCTCTACAATATGTTATTTTGTAATTAGTTGTGATTTTGTAAAGAAGAATAGGAGAGAGTGTGTTTCTCTGTCTTTCTTTTGTATCTCTCAAGCGTGGCGGTGAATATCCTTATAGCGTTTGAAAATGCAATAAGGCTATCAGCTGACGCGCTTATTGTGTCAGTTGAGGCAATAAGGAAGCCAACGGCTGGAATAAGAATGTATTAAAAGCAGTAGGGGAGGTCATCTTTTTTGTTCAATTAAATCTGTTATATCCTTAATGAATTCTTCTGATAATCAGATAGAAGTGTTGCTGTGTGCGTTAAATCGTACTGTTTGTTTGCTTTGTAAGTGGAATAGATGATAATTTGTTGTTTATTAACTGTTTATTGGTTCTGGTATCGTGCTTTTATTTATACTCTACTCCTTGTGAACTACAATCTCTCCAAGGAGAGATGTGTGGACTACTTTTGATATGCGCCTTCCCCTGTTGCGAGTTTGCTTTTCATTAGTTTTTCCATATCTTTGCAAGCTAATAAGTCTCAATACATTTATATGTCAGTAGAAATCAAAAAGGTTGAAACAAAAAGTGACCTGAAAAAGTTCATTCGTTTCAACTATGAGCTATACAAAGACAATGCGTACAGCGTGCCTGATCTGTACGAAGATATGCTCAACACTTTCTCCACAACGAAAAATCCTGCTTTCGAATTTTGTGAAGCCGAATATTTCTTGGCTTTGCAAGATGGAAAAATTGTAGGTCGCGTAGCTGCTATCATTAACAACCGTGCTAATAGCACTTGGAATCAAAAAGTGGTTCGCTTTGGTTGGATCGACTTCATTGACGATAAGGAAGTGAGCCGAGCACTCATTGATACGGTAAAATCGTGGGGCAAGGAGCGCGGAATGACTGAATTGCAAGGGCCTTTGGGCTTCACCGATATGGATGCAGAAGGGGCTTTGATTGAAGGCTTCGACCAGTTGTCCACCATTGCCACTATCTATAACTATCCCTATTATCCCGAGCATTTTGAAGCACTGGGTATGGAGAAAGCAGTGGATTGGGTAGAGAAGAAAATTTATATCCCCGAAGCCATTCCCGAAAAGCATGCGCGCATTTCTAAGATTATCCAAGAGCGCTATAATCTTCACATCCGTAAGCTGAAAAACCGTAAGGATGTAGAGGAAAACAATTTAGGTCGTCGCATCTTTGAGCTCATCAACGAAGCTTACGCCCCCCTGTTTGGTTTCTCTCGTATGACCGATCGGCAGATTGACGGCTATGTAAATATGTACATTCCTCTGCTCGATTTGCGAATGGTGACGCTCATCGAAAATGAGAACGATGAGCTTGTCTGCGTTGGAATCTCCATGGGGTCTCTTTCGCGCGCCATGCAGAAGGCGAAAGGCAAACTCTTCCCCTTCGGGTGGTTCCACCTGGTGAAGGCGCTGAAATGGAAACACGACAAAGTGTTGGATTTGCTGCTCGTTGCCGTTCGTCCAGACTATCAGGGCAAGGGTGTGAACGCACTGCTCTTCACGGATCTCATCCCCATTTATCAGCAAATGGGTTTTGAATATGCAGAGAGCAACCCCGAGTTGGAAATCAATGAGAAGGTGCAAAGCCAGTGGCAGTATTTCAAAACAGAGCAACACAAGCGCCGCCGCTGCTACAAAGCAAATATCTAAACACAACATAACGACAAAGTCCCAACCATATAATGGCAGAAGAAAAGGAAGCAGAACTGACGCCCGCAGTTGAATATCATCAGCGCGAAGAATACGATGAAAGTAAAATCCGCCACTTGGACGATACGGACCATATCCGTACGCGTCCTGGTATGTATATCGGCCGATTGGGCGATGGTAGCCATGCCGAAGACGGTATCTATGTGCTGTTGAAAGAAACGATAGACAATTCCGTCGACGAATTCAACGAAGGTTTTGGTAAGCGTATAGAAGTGGAAGTGGAGAACGAAAAGGGAGCCTCCATTCGCGACTACGGTCGCGGCATTCCCTTGGGTTCGCTGGTGGCTGCCGTGTCGCAGTTGAACACCGGTGCTAAGTACGATACAGCTGTCTTCACTGCCAGTGTGGGTCTGAATGGTGTGGGTTTGAAAGCCGTCAACGCACTCAGCCAGAAGTTTGTAGCGCGTAGTCATCGCGATGGCCGATTCCACGAAGCCTCTTTCGAACGTGGCAAACTCGTTAGCGAAAACGAGGGCGACACAGAGGAGGAGAACGGTACATATATCTATTTTGAACCCGATCCTACGCTGTTCCTCCATTTCAAGTTCCACGATGAATTTGTCAGCAATATGCTGCGCAACTACACCTATCTGAACACGGGTCTCGCCATCTTCCACAACGGCCGCCGCATTATCTCTCGCAATGGTCTTGAGGATTTGCTCAACGACAATATGACGGAGCAAAGTCTCTATCCCATCGTCCACCTGCAAGGCGAAGGAATCGACATTGCGTTCACGCATACCAATCAGTATGGTGAGGAATACTACTCCTTCGTCAACGGCCAGCATACCACGCAAGGAGGTACGCATCAGAGTGCCTTCAAAGAGCATATAGCAAGAACGTTCAAAGAATTTTTCGGTAAGAACTTCGACGTACAAGATGTGCGCAACGGACTCGTTGCAGCCATTGCGATTCGCGTGATAGAGCCTATGTTTGAGAGTCAAACTAAGATCAAACTCGGTTCGCTTTCGATGGCGCCGGATAAAGATAAGAATGGTCGTCCTTTCCCCCTTTCAGGCATTAGCGTGAATAAATTTGTTGGAGATTTCATCAAGGAGCACGTCGATAACTATCTACACAAGCATCTCGACATTGCTGAAATTATTCAGCAAAAGATACAAGACAGCGAAAAAGAGCGCAAAGCCATTGCGGGAGTAACCAAAGTGGCTCGTGAGCGCGCTAAGAAAGCTAATCTCCACAACGAGAAGCTCCGCGACTGCCGCCTGCACCTCAACGATACCATCAAAGGTAAGCGAGCTGGCAGCAAGAACCGCGAAGAGGACGACCACGACCTGCGCGAGGACACGAGCCTCTTCATTACCGAGGGCGACTCTGCCAGCGGTAGCATCACCAAGAGCCGCGATGCCAACACACAAGCAGTGTTCAGCCTTATCGGAAAACCGCTCAACTGTTTCGGAAAAACCAAAGAGGTGGTCTATACCAACCGTGAGTTCTATCTCTTGCAGTCGGCACTCAACATTGAAGACGGGCTCGACGGCTTGCGCTACAACAAAGTTATCATAGCCACCGATGCCGACGTGGACGGAATGCACATCCGCCTGCTGATGCTGACTTTCTTCCTCCAGTTCTTCCCCGAACTTGTCAAGACGGGCCACGTCTACATCCTTCAGACGCCGCTCTTCCGCGTACGCAATAAGAAGAAAAAAGTGAAGGCGGCAAAAGTCAAAACCGTTACGGACAAAAGCGCGGGAGCTGCCATTCTGAAAAAAGCCCAGAACAGTGATCGTTCCGAATATGAAACTATCTACTGTTATACAGAAGCCGAACGCTTGGCAGCGATTGAGAAACTAAGTCCCGACCCTGAGATTACCCGTTTCAAAGGTCTTGGCGAGATTTCCCCCGATGAGTTCCGCCACTTCATAGGGCCCGACATCCGTCTTGAACAAGTTCATCTCCACAAAAGCGACAAGGTGAGCGATCTCTTGAGCTACTATATGGGTAAGAACACCATTGAGCGACAGAATTTCATCATCGACAATCTCGTGGTGGAAGAAGATCTCGCAGAAGGAGATGTTGATAACGACATATTGGACGAATAATTTTTTGTCCTATTCAGTAATAAAACCGCAACAATCAGTCAGCTCGCTGCCTTTGTTGCGGTTTTTATTGTTCAGTTGTTTATATCAAAAAGATGTGAAAACAGAGGCAAAAAGTTAGGAAAATCGTAACTTCGCGCTCTAATAAAAAGAACAGACATTATGAAGATAGCCGTGTTCCCAGGGTCGTTTGATCCCTTCACTGTTGGGCACGCCAGCATCGTGGAGCGCGCCCTGCCCATGTTTGATAAAATCATCATCGGTGTGGGTGTGAATGGAAGCAAACGTCCGCTCTACACGCCAGAACAACGCGTGGAAGAAATTAGCGAACTCTATAAAGATGAGCCACGCATCAGTGTTGTTAGCTACAATGATTTGACCATTGATTTGGCGCGCCGCCACAACGCACAGTTCATTGTGCGCGGACTGCGTAGTGTGAAGGACTTCGAATACGAGCGCGACGTGGCATCTATGAACCAACGCCTTGGAGGGGTCGAAACCGTGATGCTTTTCTGCGAAGAACGCCACGCCTATATCAGTTCGAGCGTTGTGCGCGAACTCATAGCCTTTGGCAAAGACGTCTCCGACTTTCTCCCTAAAAAAACAGAAAATAAAATAGAACAATGAAAAAGTACATATTCCTACTGTTCGCCCTGCTTTGCGCGAACGGTCTTCATGCGCAGCACGATTTTGGCGACATCGACGTCGATCAGCTTCGCAAATTGCAGATGGCGCAAATGGCCATCACCAGTCTCTATGTGGACAGTGTTGATCAAAAGAAGTTGGCCGAAGATGCCATTCGAGGTATGCTCGACAAGCTCGATCCTCATTCCTCTTACTCTAACGCGAAAGAAACCAAGCAGCTCACAGAGCCGCTCGATGGCAACTTTGAAGGCATCGGCGTACAGTTCAATATGCTGGAAGATACGCTCGTGGTCATCCAAACCGTGCGCAAAGGACCGAGCGAGAAAGTCGGAATCCTCTCTGGCGACCGCATCGTGAGCGTTGATGGCCTCCCCATTGCCGGCGTGAAAATGAGCCGCGATAGCATCATGACAAAGCTGCGCGGTCCGAAGGGGACGAAAGTGAAACTCGGCATTGTGCGCCGCGGCGTGAAGGAGACGCTCTACTTCATCGTTACGCGCGACAAAATTCCCCTTAACACGCTCGACGCTTACTACATGATAGAACCCGGTATTGGCTATATCCATCTCGAGCAGTTTGGTGCCACCAGTGGTAAAGAGATGAACGATGCCATCAAAGCCCTACAGAAACAAGGTATGAAGCATCTCATTCTCGATCTTCAGATGAATGGCGGCGGATATTTAGGTTCTGCTGTTGAGGTGGCAAATGAGTTTTTGAAACCAGGTGCACTTGTGGTCTATACTGAAGGCCGCAAACAGCCCAAGCAGGTGCTCACGGCCGAAGGTGGCGGACTCATGCAAAACGGTAAATTAGTGGTACTCGTTGACGAATACACCGCTTCAGCTGCCGAAATCGTTTCGGGAGCTATCCAAGACCACGACCGCGGCACCATTGTTGGACGTCGCACCTTTGGTAAAGGCCTTGTACAACGTCCCCTTCCTCTTCCCGATGGCTCTATGATTCGCCTGACCACGGCTCACTACTACACACCCTCTGGCCGTTGTATTCAGAAGCCATACGTCAAAGGTCAGAAGGAAGAATACAACCAAGATCTGGAACAACGCTATAAGCACGGCGAACTCGTATGTAAAGACAGCATCCATCTTGATTCTACTAAAGTGTATCGCACTTTGGAGAAAAATCGCATTGTTTATGGTGGCGGTGGTATCATGCCCGATGTGTTCGTACCGCTCGATACTACGACCTACTCCAAGTACTACCTCGCTCTGCGCCGCGCCAATATCATCAATGAGAAAAGCTTGAAATTCATCGACAACCACCGCAAGGAAATCAAACGTCAGTATCCCGAATTCAAAAAGTTTATGGACACTTACGAAGTGCCGCAAACGCTCATCGATGAGATTATCGAAGCTGGCAAGCAGAAAAAGATAGAAGCCAAGGACGATAAGGAAATGCAAAAAACGCTCCCCGACTTGCGTTTCACGCTAAAGAGCCTCATTATCTATGATGTGTGGGATCGCAACGAATACTTCCAATTCGTCAATCGTCGCAGCGACATTGTCAAGAAAGGTCTTGAACTCATTAAGAAGTAAGTACCTATACATTCATATACCAACCATTCCCGAATCTTTGTGCTTCGGGAATGTTTTTTTTGTTTTACTGCCTCTCTGTGGAGCGCCTTTGTAGTCAGGTACAAGAAGTGTAATACAGTCATCACGCTGGCTTTTTATTACAACAAGTGTTGCCAGAAAAAAGCTGATGAAGCTTCGTTTTCTTTAGAACTATCTCATCATACTGATGATGGCAAATATGCTCAAAGGGCTTTGCATGTTCTCCATTCAACGTTATTAAGTGCTTCCATCATTCCAGCAAAATCTAAGGTTTTTAGTGGTTGTTTTCCTGGAGCGTAGCTACATGAGTTTACTTTCTTATCCCATGATACAGAAACAAAGTTTTGCGGGCGTTTACATTCTAACAGACACGAAGGGCTTTGAAATGGCTTCCCTCCTGCTACTATCGAAATCTGTTTAGGAGTTGGCGTATTGCTGTATCTTTGGGGAATGATAATAATTTGATCTGTAGGGATGATCTCGCTTAATCTTTTATACACAGATTGTGCTGCATCAATTTTATCCTTCCCAACAAGGAGGTTAACGCCAGGTTTTATATTCGTCTGCATTATTTTTTCTATCTGGCTCAGAACTCTAGCAACCTCATGCTCTTCATTGGGATAGTGTATGGTGAAATGAACCTTATCGGGCTGGTGAAGCATGAGTTCGTTCCAGATGGACTCATCCTGTAGTGGAAGTCCATTTGTTGTTACCGACAGATAACATCTATTGTACAATGCGTCAATGACTTCAAAGATACCTTCATATTCAAAAGGCTCCCCGCCACCAAGCGAAACAGCTTTGATACCATGTGCAACACAATCAGAAGTGAAGTCAATCACCTCTTGTGGTTTCCACCTTAGCCCGCGACTGTTTCTACTACTATGGTTATAACAAAACGGACATTGTTTGGAGCAATAGTTACTAAGATCTATAGACAGTATTTCAATCATGAGCTTTCCCCTGTTTTTTGAGTTCCTCCATTTCCTCTATAGAATATGAATATGGCGATACGGGTCCTTGATATGGCTTTTTAGATAATCTGATAATTTCTTCCTTGTGAGTATCTAGTTCAGACCTTCGGTATATGGGGTATAAATTTTTGTTGATTTCTATGCAGTGCTGACTGATTGGGAAGACTGTTTGAACTACGCAGCACGCACTATCTTCTATGATGATAACATTAGGGCGTAAGGTTGAGATGATGTTCTCAAGCCAGCCGCTGGATTTTTTGAAAAGTTCACAGAGAGCTTTATACTTTATTTTTGCTTTTATCTCCTCTTTATCCATCGGCATGTGCTTACAATTGTTTTTTGTGGGAACATTGGGTATATAGCTCAGAGCTATCATTTTATCCTCCAACGCACATAATTCTTCATCATTCCAAAAATCCGTGTATTCAAAGGTGATAGGAACAATAAAAAGAATCGTAGGTTCTAACACGTCTGTTTTAGAGAAAGTAAGTGTACATTTAAAATCACACTTCTTACATCCGTTATCTGATTTGATGGGACAGAAGTCGTAAAAATCAAAAACCCAACTGTCGGTAAGTACCCACCTGTCTTTTCCATCAACCATCGGCAATAGAGCATACTCATTGTTTTCAACGTGCATTATGTTTTTACATGAAAGCACGACAGATGGAAACCATCGGGCAATCTGCAAATCTTCGAGCTCCTTAAATTTTCCAGGTATTTTCAGAATTTTGTCGTGATAAATCTTCTTAATCTGTGAGATTTTCACAGGATGAGAAGGGATATTCATGCGCTTTTGCACTGTATCAGGCCAATAGGGCTGCAAGTAAATATAATATGGCGCTTGATTGAAGTCCTTTACGAAGTCCATCTTACCCTCAGTAGGGTTATAGTTGGCATCCATATTAAGTTCAGGATAGTCATAGACATACTCAATAATTCCTGCCTTTATGATTTGGTCAAGACCTGAACCTTTTATTATTGAATTGTCATTTGACTTAGTACAGTTCCAAGCATCAATCTTGTAAAGGCCCAACTCTTCTGATATACACCCTTCATATTCTATCTTTGAATTATTTACGATATTCAAGAATCGTTCTTTCTGACTCTTGTCTATTTTTACAACGACCTCAAACCAAGCGTCTTGCTCACTAACTGAATGAGGTTTTCCCAACAATTCTTCAATCTGTTCTTTGGTAAGTTGGATTGAATCGTCTATCTTGCCATTGTGAAAGCCTTCTCCAAAAATTAGATTGTTAGCAAAATTGCAATCCTGGTGTACACCAAGTGGAATCGGGCCATTATCATCGAATTGCATAATAGCAATATTCCCCTCATCGTCTACCATATACCATGATGTAGACATGGAATGCGTTGCAGGATATTCTTTATCTGTTTTCATGTGCAGTTTTTTTTGATTACATGTTTATGATTTGTGCTGTAGAGGGTAAGAATGTTCTCTAAAAAGTTGGTGATATTGCTGATGTTTATAGTATTATGTGAATAAAATACAAGTATATAAAAGGAAGGTCCTCTCTGGCAAAGATACAGAATTTCCTATATCACTAAATGAGTATTGCAAGAATATTGAGGTTGTTCCTACTAAACTCTCTATACATCCTATAGCTTCAGACTATAACCGCATGAAAAAATGTGCAGGGATGTTTTGAAAGGCAATTATTGTGTATATGCGCGTGAATATCCTTATTGCGTCAGCTGATAGAATAAGGCTGTCAGCTGACGCGCTTATAGTGTTTCTAAACGCAATAAGGAAAAATATGAGTGGAGAAGGATTCGCTCTTTCCTATAAGTTATTTTTTAGTGGGGGAGAGGGTTATAATATTTTTTCAAATGCTAAGCGTTCTGTTTTTTCGGTGGTGCCGCGCTGATAGTAGACTTTTCCGCAATAAATGAAGCCAAGGTGGCGTACGAGAGAGAGCATCTCAGCGTTATCGTAGTTGGTGTCTATGCGGATGCTCTGCACCCCGCGTTCTCGGCAAAGGCGTTCTGCTTCGGAAAAGATGCGCCGCGCGAGACCGCGTCCCAGTGCGGAAAGCAGAACAGCCACGCGATGAACAACAGCATAAGGCGACGCAGAGAGCCAACTTCCTTCGAGTGCATCGTAAGCTGGTTCGCCGTGAAAAGAGATGGCTGCATAAGCCACTATTTCCGCGTCTTCCCCTATAACATAGCCCACGCCCGAATCGAAGTCGGCTTGTAAGTCAGTTTTAGCAGGGTAGTTTTCATCCCACTGCTGTCGCCCCTTTGCCACCATGGTTTGTGCAGCTTCACGAAGGATGCGGAATACCGTATCAAAATCAGAAGGGCGGACAGATCGAAAAAAGGTTTGCATATACTCTAAAATTAGATTACAAAGAAAGCAAATCTCGTGCGTTTATACAATCTGTGGCGTATCATATAGTTTCTTTTGCCATTAAAAAATGATTTTTCGGAGAAAAAATTTTGCTGTATTATAGGTAAGTACTATCTTTGCACCGCTTCTTTAACGAGGAGCAGGGATTGTCCTATGGTGTAATGGCAGCACTAGAGTTTTTGGTTCTCTCAGTCTTCGTTCGAATCGGAGTAGGACAACGCAGTTAGAGTCCTGTGCTTTTGCGCAGGACTTTTTGTGTGTTTATTATGTGTGAAAAGAGTCTTTGTGAGCGGTTGAGAACGAAGAATGATAGCAAAAAACTCATTGTGAGGCAGATACTTTAAACAATCTTTTGCAAAAGCACAAAAGAATCGTTACCTTTGTGGCATCATTACTTACATTATCAATTAAATATCTTTTTTATGAAGAAATCTCTACTTCTTTTAGTTACATTGTTTACGGCCCTGTTTGCAGGAGCAGAAACGATTGACAACAAAACAGCTACATGGACAGCCGCTGCTAATGGTGCTCTCACGCTGACTTCAGGTACCTACACTCTTACTGCATCAAAGGCAGAAGGTAAGACTGTTCCCATGCATCACAAGGATGGCGATATTCGTGTGTATGCCAAAGGTACATTGACCGTTACGACTACGGGCGCTAACATGAAGTCTATCGTGTTTAATATTGCTAAGACTGGTATCTACACTCAAGCAGATATGTCTGCTTCAACGGGTACTGTAACTGTTGATACAACAGCAATGACTGTGACTTGGACTGGCGATGCTAACAACGTGGTTCTCACTGTTGGCGATAAGGCTACTTATGGTCGTCAGAGCACTAAAAATGGTCAGTTCCGCTTTATCAAGGCTGAAATCACAGCAAACGGAACTTCTAGCAGTGGTGAAACTGGCGGAACTCAGACTGCTACAGAAATGACGATTGCTAGTCTCAACGCTCTGACAGCTGATCAAGCAAACGTTCGTCTGAAGTTTACAAATGCTAAGGTGCTCGGTTCTCACACTACGAAGAAAGGTGCTAAGTCTATCTATGTTCGCGAAGGCGACAAGGCTATCATCCTTTTCAATACTGGTCTTGAACTGAACGATAATGCAGTGCTCAACGGTTATGTTGATGTTGATTTCAAGGTTTATAATGGTATGCCTGAGGTGGTAAAGAACGCTCAGACTTCTGCAAGCAATCTGACTGTTACTGAAAGCACAGAAGAAGCAATGCCTGTTGAAACAACTATCGCTGAACTCAACGCTAAGAACCACTTGGCAGACCTCGTTGTCCTGAAGGGTGTCACTATCGAATCAGAACAGAGCGGTAAGTACACTAACTACTACGCTGTTTCTGGTAGCGAACGCATCCAGCTCTTCGGTGGTGTCGATGTGAAGGATTACGTGAATGGTAAGAAGTACGATGTAGTGGCTATCTTCAACCAAATCTTCAAAGGTACAACGCCTGAAATCGCTCCTACGAAGGTAACAGAAGCTACTGCTACTGGAATTAGCACTATTCAGGAAGCTCAGAAGGTTGTTGTTTACGACCTCCAGGGTCGCCGCGTGCAGAAGGCTGAGAAGGGTCTCTTCATCATCAACGGTAAGAAAGTCCTCGTGAAGTAATTCACAGCACAAAAAAGTTTTTTATAAGGTCGTCCAAAACTGGGCGACCTTTTTTTGTGTGAAAATACTCTATAACTTATCTATTACTATTAAGAATAAAAAAGCTTGGAGAGAGTATAAAACTGACCTGATTTCACAGGGAAAAGGGCTTTGTGCAAAATAAAATAAAAAATTCTACAAAAAATATGCAAGAGATTTAGATAAAGATATATATTTGCAAAGTCAAGTTAACAAATATTCGTTATGAAGTGAGTTATAGAAAATACAAAAACTCAAAAAAAAAGATGACTCTCTAGCATAGTTTTTTCACTAAGACGAAGATACCTGACAAGAAACAAAGCAAAAAACCTAATCAAACAAAATAAAGTAACAAACCTTTTAATCATCTTCATCTATGTCTCATCTCTCAAATTCATTCGGAGCGTTTTTGCTTCTGACGGTTATGGGTGGTGGATTGGCACCAGAAGTTTTGGCGTCAAGTGTCCGACCAACGATGACTATCACGCAGCAGCAAGATGCGCTACAAGGCGTAGTAATAGACGCTAATGGCGAACCTGTAATGGGCGCCGCTGTGCGAGTTAAGAATTCGGGCCGTGTTTCCGTCACCAAGGGCGACGGTTCTTTCTCTATTCCAGGAGTGAAAAAAGGCTCTGTTGTAGTCATCTCCTTCTTAGGCTATGACACACAAGAGGTGACGTGGAATGGTGGTCCACTAAAAGTCACTCTTCAAGAAAAAGACAATACTTTGGGCGAAGCAGTCGTAGTGGGCTTCGGTACGCAGAAACGTGTCAATATGACAGGTTCTATCTCTACCGTTAGCGCAAAAGAAATCCAAGCTCGTCCTGTTAATAGCACTGTTGAAGCACTGCAAGGTGTTGTGCCTGGTATGAACTTCGCCGTAGGTTCAGGCGGTGGTGCGCTCGATTCTGATTTAAACTTCAATATTCGTGGTAAAGGAACTATCGGTTCTGGTTCTTCCGTAACTCCGCTTGTCCTCATCGACGGTATGGAGGGCGACATCTCAACTCTCAATCCTCAAGACATTCAAAACATCTCTATCCTGAAAGATGCGAGTACCTCCTCTATTTATGGTTCACGCGCAGCAGGTGGTGTTGTTCTCGTTACAACGAAGAAAGGTAAAGAGGGTAAGGTATCAATCAACTACAACAACTCATTCCGTTTCAACTCTCCACTCAATATGCCGGAGATGATGAACTCCTATGAGTATGCTCTCTTCTTCAATGCAGCTGGACATAGCACCATGTTTACAGAAGCTAAGTTGCAGCAGATTAAAGACAATCTTGCGGGAAAAGGTGGCCCCACAATGTACGCCAACCCAAAGACTAACCGTTGGGAGGTTTGGGACAATCTTGATCTGCTCCCATCAGGCAACACCGATTGGCTGAAATACCACTTCGGCAATAGTTTCTCACAAGAGCACACACTGAGTATTTCAGGCGGTAGTCAAAAGATGCAATACTACTTCTCTGCTAACTACCTACAGCGCAATGGTATGCTTAAGCAAGCTAAGGACGACCGCAACCGCTATGCCTTCACAGGGCGCATCAATAGTGAGCTGGCTCCGTGGGCGCACTTCGGTTATACAACTCGCTTCAACCGTGAGGATTTTGAACGTCCGTCGTTTGTTACTCCTCTCTTCTATCACAATGCTTGCCGTTACTGGCCGATTGTTCCGACTATCGACCCAAATGGACACCCCGTACGCGAATCTTACTACGAAATGCTTAATCGTGGTGGTCTTTACAATATTCAGCAGGATAATCTGGATCAGCAGTTCTCACTCATTCTTGAACCTATCAAGAACTGGACGATCAATACTGAATTGAACTATCGCGCAAGCACCACTTTCCGTCACGAAGATTATCAGACGGTTTACGCTTGGGATGTTAATAACAATCCATACGCAACAGACAATCAGACTTCTTCCGTAACGGAATACGCTTACAAGTCTAACTATTTCAATCCGAATATCTATTCAACTTACCTTCACAGCTTTGGTGATCACAACTTCAAGGTGATGGCTGGTTTCCAAAGCGAATGGTTCCACTATCGCAATGTGACAGGTTCTCGTGATGGTATTCTTTCTAGAGTGCCTACACTGAACACTACTTCCACCAATCCGCGTGTTGCAGGTGGTTTGGCAAGTTGGTCAACAGCAGGTTTCTTTGGTCGTTTGAACTACAACTATGCTGAACGCTACTTGGTAGAAGCAAGTCTTCGCTACGACGGTTCTTCTCGCTTCATCAGATCAAAGCGTTGGAATCTCTTCCCCAGCTTCTCTTTAGGTTGGAATGTTTCTAAGGAAAACTTCTGGAAACCTATCGAAGATAAGATCAACAACTTGAAGCTCCGTTTCACTTGGGGTAAGCTCGGTAACCAAAACACGGACAACTGGTATCCCTTCTATTCTACTATTGGTTATAGTGCTAATGCCGGTAACTGGTTGCTCAATGGAGAGAAGCAGAATCTGGCTTCCGAACCAGCTCTCGTCAGTGCATTGCTCACATGGGAAAAGACCCGCACATGGGATCTCGGTGTTGACTTCGGTGCTTTCAACAACCGCTTGACAACCAGCTTCACTTACTTCCAACGCAAAACTTTGGACATGGTAGGTCCTGCTCCTGAGCTTCCTGATGTACTCGGTACGGCTGTTCCTAAGGTGAACAACCTCGATATGACCTCAAAGGGTTGGGAACTTACGCTCGGATGGCGCGATCATATCAACGATTTCTTCTATGGTGCCGACCTCATGCTGAGCGACAATCAAGTGGTTATCGATCGTTATCCCAATGCAGCGAAAGATCTCTCTCAGACATACTATAAGGGCGCTCACTTAGGCGATATTTGGGGCTATGTTACAGAAGGTATGGCTAAAACTCAGGAAGAGATGGATGCTCACCTGAAGAATGCTAACCAAGATGCGCTCGGTTCTAATTGGCGCGCTGGTGACATTATGTACAAAGACCTTAATGGTGATAAGAAGATCAATACTGGTCAGAATACGGCGAACGACCCTGGTGACCGTAAGATTATTGGTAACTCCACTCCGCGCTACAACTTCGGTCTGAACCTCACAGCCAGCTATAAAGGCTTCGACTTGAAAGTATTCTTCCAAGGTGTTCTGAAGCGCGATTATTGGCCTGGTGCAGGTGGTGGCGGTGTTATGTTCTGGGGTGCCAGCGGTGGCAAGTGGCAGAGCGTTGCTTTCAAGGAGCATCTCGACTACTTCCGTGCCGATGCAAACGATCCGCTCGGACAGAATCTCAACGCTTACTATCCCGAACCTGATTGGAGCACACAGAAGAACCAGCAAGCACAAACTAGCTACTTGCAGAATGCAGCTTACTGCCGTCTGAAGAACGTTACGTTGGGCTACACTCTCCCAGAAGCACTAACACAGCGTTTCTATGTTCAGAAAGTTCGCTTCTTTGTTTCGGCTGAGAATCTTCTCACTTTCACTAAGTTCACCAAGATGGGCGATCCCGAACTCATTGACGCCGGTGGTTGGGGCTTCAGCAAGACTTATCCGCTCTCTAAGACATGGTCTGTTGGTGTAAGTGTCACTTTCTAACTCTCATAATTCGCTGAGAAAAGAGCGGAAAAGTTCTATTCCGCATCAATCTAAATGTACTCTTTAATAAAAAAGACATTATGAAACTAAAATATTTTTCACTGCTGCTGTGTGGTGCGTTAACACTGACAAGCTGTAATGACTTTCTGGATCGTGAACCAGAAGATAGCCTTACTCCCAGTAAGTACTTTACAGCCGAAGCAGACCTTGCTGCATATAGTATCCAATACTATAATTTCAATTCCATCCAACCTGGTTCTTACGGCATTGGTACTTTCGCCGATGATAACGGTACAGACAACCAGGTGAATGCTGGAGGTTCTAACCTATGGATTCCAGGACAATACAAGGTGGGTAGTAGCAATCCGTGGAACTTCACCCAAGTGCGCCATTGCAACTACTTCTTCGAGCAGGTTCTTCCCAAGTACGAAGCTGGTAAGATTCAAGGCAATGCGGATAACATTAAGCACTACATTGGCGAAATGTATCTTCTCCGTGCATACGCCTACTTCAATCTCCTGAAGAATATCGGCGACTGCCCTATCATCACTACTGCACTTCCCGATGAAGAAAGCGTTCTTCTCAAAGCCTCTCATCGTGATCCGCGTAACAAAGTGGCTCGCTTCATCCTTGAAGACCTCGACAAAGCTATCAGTCTACTCAAAGAGGTTTCTCCCGACGGCAAGAAAGAACGCATTTCTCGCGATGTGGCTTATCTGCTTCGCAGTCGCGTAGCTCTCTATGAAGGTACATTCGAGAAGTATCATGCCGGAACAGCTTTTGTTCCAGGTGGTAAGGATTGGCCCGGTGCTGCTGAAGATGCAGCTGGCTATGACAACGCTGCCGAAGTGAAATACTTCCTCGGTGAAGCTATGAAGAGTGCCAAGATGGTGGGCGACAAGATGGTTAGCAAACTGGCCGAAAATACTGCCACAGACGAAGGTATGGATAATAAGTATAAGTCCATTAATTCCTACTATACAATGTTCTGCGATGCGGATATGTCCACTTATCCCGAGGTGCTGATGTGGCGCGAATATAGCGTTGCGAAAGGCACAGGTCACAACACGCAGCAATATTTCCAAAAGAATGGTTGCAACACAGGTTGGACACGTGGCCTTGTCAATTCCTTCGTGATGGAGAACGGTTATCCCATCTATGCCGCAGCTTCTGGCTACAATGACTCTCAAGAGTTGAATGGTATTAGTGCTACATTGGCAAACCGCGACTCACGTATCCGCATCTTCACAAAGGGCGACAACAGTGTTGAGAGCTACTTTGCTGATGGTACCACCGCCAACGTTCAGTTGGGGAGCAGCATTTTCGAAGAAACAGAAAAGCGTGCGGTAACGGGCTATATGATTAAGAAGGGTAAGCACTACGACCCCACCATGTATCTGACCCACTTCCACAGTGTGAATGGTAGTCTTTTGTTCCGTGGCGTTGAAGCTCTGCTCAACTATATAGAAGCATCTTATGAACTCAATGGAACAATCGATGCTACAGCTGAAAGCTATTGGAAGGCTATCCGTCGCCGTGCAAAGGTGAATGAGAACTATAGCATAACAATCGCTGCTACCGATATGAACGAGGAAGCTAAGGGCGACTTTGCTGCTTACTCTCACGGTAAGCTCATCGATGCAACGCTCTACAATATCCGCCGTGAACGCCGCAATGAGCTGATTGGCGAAGGTTTCCGCTGGGCAGACTTGCAACGCTGGCGCGCTTGCGACCAGGTGAAGAACTACCAGGTTGAAGGTTTCCGCTATTGGGGCACTGTTTACGAAGGTGCATTCCGCGACAAAGACGGTAATGATAAAGCTGTTGTCGACTTAACAGGTGAAAAGGGTAATATGTCTGCCAAAACTTTGAGCAACTATATTCGTCCCTACCAGATCAAGCCTGCTGACCACAACCTGCTCTATAATGGTCTAAACTTCACTCCGGATCACTATCTCATGCCGCTGCCACAATCTGTTTTCCGCAAGACGGCAACCAATAAGGCAGATCTGAAAACTTCTGTTGTTTATCAGAATCCAGGTTGGCCTATGATAGATGGTAATGGAGCCGAAACCATTGAATAATTCTAATATCTCTTAATGAAAGAGGGGAGTGTTTACTTCCCTCTTTTTTTTGAGGTTCATCCCCGAATTGCATTGGTGGTTTTCTTTGTCGATGAATACCAGTATAATTCGGGGATAAACCCGATTCCCTTTCCGCAATACCCTTAAGTCGGTATGGCGGTTTTTTGTTAGAAGCATAGCATTGCAAGAGTATATGAGTAAAGAGACATACGAGTAGAAAAGGGTGCAGTGCGACACCGCTGGTGTCGGAGGTGAGTTTTGCTACATCTCCCACGGGTTCACCCTTCGGGTATCACCCGCGGTTAAGCATGGTGTGTCCCCGCTGGGGACAGTGGATAGGGAGCTATGACTTCTATTAGTACTCCTACCAAGAAAACTCAATTTTTGTTGTCACGTTGTCACGGAGGAGTAAACACGTTGATAAATAGATGCTTGAGGGTGTGACAACAAAATATTTGTTGCCATCTTGTTGTCACGCGCTCAATCTATACATTTTCAATCGTTTATGTTCATAGTGTGACAACGTGACGACAAAAACGCAAAAAACAAAATTCTGTGGAGAAGTATGTTTTCTCGTAGTTGTGGCTCTATTTGTTGAACTCGTAAATACAATAAGAGCGTGGGCTGACGCAATAAGGATGTCAGCTGACAGCCTTATTGTATCTTCAAACGCAATAAGGATATTTTTGCTTGTGTAGATAAATAAGTGCAGCTCTCTCTTGGGAAAATTGCAGAGAAAGCTTCCTGTTTGAAACTTTCCGTGGTGAAGATACCGTTTTTGTATATTCTATTTTTCGAAGTGTTGATAATCCTTCGAGTGACGCCACGCGCCGCCCCATTTGAAGCCATGCTCAAGGAAGAGGCGGTGGCAGATGTCGCCATGCTCAATCTTGTAAGCAAATTTTTTGGAGCGATCAGCGTAGGGTAGAGCCGTTGTGGGTGCAACGGAGAGTTTTCCTTTTTGCCTTTTGCAATGGGGATTGTAGAGTGGGTTAATGTCGACAGCCATTCCGCGGGAGTGGGCTGATAGTTTTTTCGTACCTTTCACGGGGCGGAAGCAGAAGCAGCTGGTGTTGTTAGCCCGCATAGAGTTTTCGTCGTTAGCGTTGTAATTGTCAATGAGCACCATTCGCTCGATGGGGTAGTGCGCATCGAAAAGTTTGCTAAAGATAGTAACCAGTGTGCCAGCAATACGCTTGTTACACACCATTTCTCCCAGCCGTATTTCGCCCTCTTTGTTGTAATGGAGTAGGCGTAGATAGCGCAGTTCTTCACGCTCGATAGCATTTGTCTTAGGAAATGATTTTCCCAACATTCTCTGAAACACCTTGTCGGGGATGCGCTGAGCAACGAAGCAATGCTTCCGTCCGAACTTCTTTACAGCTTCGGCCGACACCTTCCGTCCAGCATCCCAGCGTTGCAGCACCGCATCGTCCGTTTCCGCTGCCGTTGCGTGGGCAACTACAGTCGTCGTTTTGTTTTTCTTTGGCGTTTGGGCGCACAGCATAAGTGCGAACATTCCCATCACTACGCACAGCTTTCCTTTCTTCATCACGTTTTGCAATAAACAAAAAAAGAGGAACCACTTCTTAGTGATTCCTCCATGGCGCTTCAGGATGGGCTTGAACCAACGACCCCCTGATTAACAGTCAGGTGCTCTAACCAACTGAGCTACTGAAGCAGTGCTCTTCTGAGATATTTGCGCTTCAGGATGGGCTTGAACCAACGACCCCCTGATTAACAGTCAGGTGCT
>NZ_CAUTBW010000010.1:0-59295 GCF_963536905.1 uncultured Alloprevotella sp.
AGGGCTTCGGGAAGCTTTCTTGTGCCGTTTGGAAGTTTACCGGACAGCAATATTTCAATATCGCTTTTCATCTATCAGGCTAAACATTTGAAAAGAAAGCTATGACCGTCTACACGGGATCAATCAGCGAATATGGGAAAACTCCCAGTACTGTTTTCTCACAAGAAACTACTCAATATGGCATAAGTGACAAAATTTTCAGAAATAAGAAATGCTACAGTTAACATACTTATACCACAAAAAAACTGAAGATAGAATTCTAATGAGGAAATAGAGTTTCTACTTCCTTAAAAGTTACGAAAAATTTAACCTATTTCTGAGACAAGTTTCAATTTCTGTTCATCAAGAATCGTGATCTTCCGTCCATCTACTACTATTAGTCCTTCTACAGCAAACTCGGATAATGTACGAATTGCATTAGATGTTGTCATATTAGAAAGATTTGCCAAATCTTCACGCGGAATCTTAATTGCTATCGCATGAGAATCTTCAGCAACGCCATAAGTATCGCGCAAGAAAAGCAAAGATTCCGCCAAGCGCCCTCGTATGTGTTTTTGAGTAAGACTAACGGTGCGAAGATCCGAACTACCTAAAGCTTGTGCTAGATTCGTGATAAAAAACCTACATAACGCATTATTTTTTTGTAGAGCAAAATCAACTATCTTCATAGGAATCAGGCAAACGACTGAATCTTCAAACGCTGCAGCTGAAGTCAGATAACATTCGCCTGCCATCGAAGCACGATAGCCAAAATACTGAACAGGACGCATTAAACGGAGCAATTGACTTCGACCTCCTACACCATCACGATAAATTTTAACCTTCCCTGAAATCAAACACATTAAGTATTCAGGTCGATTGCCAACTTCATAGATAGGTTCGTGTTTTCGATAAGTCACAACTTGCATACTCTCTGCAAAACTTTGCCTTTCATCCTCAGAAAGAAACAGCCATAAATCAGCCATTAAAGCTGTAATCTCTGATATTTCCCATTTATAACTTGACGCTATTCTCATAAGATTAAATAAAAAGTCAAAACAACAAAGTTCGAGTATGTTTCATAACATTTCTTGCTACAAATATAAGAACGTCATTTTATTCGTACAAGGCTTTAACATCTTTTTCATAAACTTTTATACATCTTTACCCTTGCTTTATTATTGCA
Organism: uncultured Alloprevotella sp.; assembly: GCF_963536905.1. Lineage (NCBI taxonomy): Bacteria > Pseudomonadati > Bacteroidota > Bacteroidia > Bacteroidales > Prevotellaceae > Alloprevotella > uncultured Alloprevotella sp. Next base: position 1,166 of record NZ_CAUTBW010000010.1, read on the forward strand.
CTTCGACTGTTCGCATCATTTGGCATTCATACTTGACATTTATTCCTCAAATAGCTATAACTATAGAAATGTCGTACGAATTTGTCTAAGAATAGAATCCCCCCCCTATTAACCCGACTGATGCAATAAGCGCATCAGCCGATAGGCTTATTCTGCCGGCTGACAGCCTTATTATATTTTCAAACGCAATAAGGATATTTTCGGCTGTGTCACAAATCTTTCACAGTATAGGACAAACGCTGTTCACTAATATAAAGTTTCAACTAGTGAAATCCTAAAAAAGAATAAATAAATTATTACTTTTCATTCAAAACTGGTTGTAATGAAAATACACCTGAAATCATCTCTGTATCTGTAAAAAACGCAACAGAAAGAAACCTCCTCAAGCTCTTATGAGAAACACAAATTCATTAGCTTTTAGAGATGAAAAATATTAACTATGCATAGTTTTATCAAGTCAAAATAAAAAAAATACATGAAAAACATCCTTATATCATTTTTTTGTATAATTTTGCTTTTAGGTCAATAACTAAGCTGTCTACATAGCATGATGGCACCAAATGAATCATCCAAAGTAATATCAAACCTTAATCATAACTTATTCTACTATGTCCTATTTGCAATTTGATAAAACGCAGATGACAAACCTTCAGGACTCCCTCTTCAAGGAGTTTTTGATAACAAGTCGCTCCGGTGCGTATTGTTCCACAACACTTGTGGGCTGCAATATTCGTAAGTATCATGGTCTTCTTGTAGTCCCTGTTCCTGAATTAGATGACGAAAATCATGTAATTCTCTCGTCACTAGATGAAACTATCATTCAACATGGTGCTGAATTTAACTTAGGCTTACATAAATATCAAGGAGAAAACTACAGTCCCAAAGGACACAAGTACATCACAAAATTTGAATGGGTCAAAGTTCCTACATGGACATACAGAATTGGCGGAGTTGTCCTAAAGAAGGAAATTAGTTATGGAGTCCACGACTCACGACTATATATTCGCTACACACTACTTGAAGCTCACAGTCCTACCACACTCCGACTTCGTCCATTCTTAGCTTTCCGCAATGTTCACGAATGGACACATGCGAATGGCACTGCCGACAAGAGTTATCAACTCATTGAAAATGGCATAAAGATGCGCCTATACAAAGGCTATCCAGAGCTTAATATGCAGCTCACAACCGAAGCGGCCAAATTTCATTATGAGCCCAACTGGTATATGGGACTTGAATATCCAAAGGAACGAGAGCGTGGCTACAACTCATTAGAAGATCTCCTCGTTCCAGGATATTTCGAAATGCCTATTAAAAAGGGAGAAAGCATTGTTTTCTCTGCATCGGTCAAAGAGCCTGAGGAAACTGCCAAACTATCCGCCATGATGGACAAGGAAATAGCCCCACGCCTTCCACTTGATAGTTTCTACCATTGCCTAGTTCACGCTGCCCATCAGTTTAAATTCCAAAAAGACGGTGAATCTTATCTCCTTGCTGGCTATCATTGGTTTAAGTCGCGTGCTCGTGATACGTTCATCGGACTTACAGGATTAACACTTTCAATTGGAGAGACTGAGGAATTCGAATCATACATGGTTACAGCTCAAAAAGCCATATATGACTATATAAACAAGCGCCCTATTAGTGTTCAAATCTATGAAATGGAGAAACCAGATGTCTTACTTTGGGCCATTCGTACAGTACAAAACTACGCACTTTACACATCCAACAAACAATGCTATGCAAAATATGGTACTTTGCTCAAAGATATGCTGGAATTTATCTGGAGCGGTAAGCACCCAAACCTCTTCCTTCATGAAAATGGTTTACTTTATTCAAATGGAAAAGACGAACCTATTACATGGATGAACTCCGTAGCCAATGGCAAACCGATTGTAGCACGTTCTGGATACATTGTAGAGTTCAATGCTCTTTGGTATAATGCTTTAAAATTCATTGAAGAACTCCTCTTAGAAGCAGGAATTGAAGAAGAGAAAGATTTTGCAACCCGAATCCATCGCATGGCAGAGAAAGTGGCCATCTCTTTCAAAAATACATTCCTCAATGAATATGGCTATCTTCTTGATTATGTTGATGGCAACATGATGGATTGGAGTGTCCGTCCCAATCAGTTGATTGCTATTGCTTTGGAATACTCTCCACTTAACATAAAAGAACGAAAGACTGTTTTAGATGTTTGCACAAAGGAACTCGTAACACCTAAAGGCATCCGCTCACTCTCTCCTAAGAGTGGAGGTTACAATCCTATGTATATAGGCAAGCAAACACAGCGCGATTACGCATACCATCAAGGTACTGCATGGCCATGGCTAACAGGGTTCTATCTCAAAGCCTACCTCAAAGTCTACAAGATGAGCGGAGTTAACTATATCGAACGACAACTCATTGGGTTTGAAGAAGAACTCTTCTATCACTGCATCGGAACTATTCCTGAACTATTTGATGGAAATCCTCGTTTTAGTGGCCGTGGTGCCATCTCTTTTGCAATGAATGTCAGTGGTATTTTAACAGCACTGCATCTTGTAGAAAAGTTTCGAATCTTGGAAGAAGAAGATTACTAAGAAGATATAAATAAAAAGTCTAGCTTTATCAACTATAACGCAATGAATGTATTAATGTTCGGTTGGGAATTTCCCCCACATATCCTCGGAGGTTTAGGCACAGCAAGCTATGGCATCACCAAAGGACTTTCCCTACAGCCAGACACACATATAACTTTCTGTATTCCTCGTCCTTGGGGCGATGAAGACAAGAGTTTTATGGATATCATAGGAATGAGTGAAACCCCCATTGTCTGGAAAGATGTCGACTATGATTATGTCAAGCAACGCCTTGGAGACAAGATGGATCCACAGCTTTACTATGCGCTTCGTGACCACATTTATGCCGATTTCAGTTACCGGATGACTGACGATTTGGGTTGTATCGAATTCTCAGGAAAATATCCGAGTAATCTATACGATGAAATCAACAACTACTCTATAGTTGCAGGAGTCATCGCCCGCCAACAAAAGTACGATATTATACATGCACACGATTGGCTGACTTACCCAGCAGGTATTCATGCCAAAAACATAAGTGGCAAACCCCTTGTCGTCCATGTGCATGCTACAGATTTTGATCGTAGTCGCGGAAATGTAAATCCTACGGTTTACAACATTGAGAAAGATGGGATGGACCATGCCGATTGCATAATGTGCGTCAGTGAACTTACTCGCCAGATTGTTATAGACCACTACCATCAAGATCCAGCCAAGTGCATTGCTATGCACAATGCTGTATACCCGTTGGAACAAGATATCCTCGACATAGTTAACCAGCGTAAGCCTTTCAAAGAAAAGAAAACGAAAGTGGTCACATTCCTTGGACGTCTCACTATGCAAAAAGGACCAGAATACTTCGTTGAAGCTGCTGCGCTTGTACTAAACCGTACACGCAACATACGCTTCTGCATGGCTGGTTCAGGCGACATGATGGAAGAAATGATTAATTTAGTGGCATCCCATGGTATAGCAGATCGCTTTTTCTTCCCTGGATTTATGAAAGGTAAGCAGGTGTATGAAGTTTTTAGAGACAGTGATGTATATGTCATGCCTTCTGTTTCTGAACCCTTCGGAATCTCACCACTCGAAGCAATGCAATGTGGCGTTCCTTCCATCATTAGCAAACAGAGCGGCTGTGCTGAAATCCTAAAAACATGTATCAAGACAGATTATTGGGATATTCACGCCATGGCCGATGCCATATATTCAATTTGCGCCAATAATTCCCTCCATGAGTATCTGGCAGAAGAGGGAAAGATTGAGGTTGATGAAATCACCTGGGAAAAGGTGGGTCAACGCATCTATAATTGTTACCAGAATCTCCTTAACAAATAATCTAGCAGCATACAAAAATGAAAACCATTTGCTTATATTTCGAAATCCACCAGAATATCCATCTGAAGCGCTATCGCTTCTTCGACATCGGTACAGACCATTACTATTATGACGATTATGAGAATGAGCGTTCCATTACTGAAACAGCAGAAAAGTCATATATTCCAGCTCTACAAACGCTCATTGAAATGGCCAACAAGAATAAGGGTTTCTTCAAATGTGCCATTTCTTTGTCAGGCTGTGCTATAGAACAGTTAGAAAACCATGCACCACAAGTGCTTGAGTTACTACAAGAACTCAACGAAACGGGTTGCGTTGAATTCCTCGCAGAACCTTATTCGCACGGATTCTCTTCATTAAAAAACAAAGAAAGCTTCATAACTGAGGTTCGTCATCTTTGCCGTAAAATAAAAACACTCTTTGGACAAGAACCAAAAGTGTTCCGCAACTCTTGTTTGGTCTACGATGACGAGATTGGTGAAACAGTTGCAGAAATGGGCTTTAACGCTATGCTGGCGGAAGGAGCCAAACATGTACTTGGCTGGAAGAGTCCTCATTTTGTTTACAATTGCTGCCGCAATCCTAAATTAAAGCTTCTTCTCCGCGACTATAGTTTGTCCGAAGACATTAGTTCTCGTTTCAACGACTCTAGTTGGAGTCAATATCCACTCTTTGCGGATAAGTATGCGAATTGGATTGCACAACTTCCAGAAGAAGAACAGATTGTAAATATTTTTATGGAACTTTGTGCACTAGGTATCTTCCAACCACTCAACAGCAATATCCTTGAATTCTTCAAAGCTCTTCCTGAACAATTCCGTCAGCGTGGTATTACATTCTCCACACCGTCTGAAATTGTAAGTAAAGTAAAATCTTCTGGAGATCTCATTGTGGAATATCCAACTAGCTGGGTAGACGAAGAACGCGATATGTCTCCATGGTTAGGCAATATTATGCAACAAGAAGCTTTCGATAAGCTCTATAGCATCGCTGACCGTGTTCGCATTAGCCGGAATCGCCGTTTACAACAAGATTTCGATTATCTGCAAGCATCCAACAATCTACGCTTCATGTCAACTAAAGCAAATAGCTACGGAGGCTATAGAGGCATTTACGACTCGCCTTATGATGCATTTACCAACTATATGAATATTCTTGGCGACTTTATTGCGCGCGTCGACAGTCTTTATCCTGACATTGAGAATGAAGAATTGGATCCACTACTCACGACCATCAAGAATCAAGAAGAGGAACTTGAGCGAAAAGACCGTGAGCTAGAAAAATTCCGTTTAATGTTAGCTAAATTTGAAGCTGGTGGCAACGCAGAAACGCCTATTACTGAAACAAAAGTTGTGAAAGATAAAAAACAGAACGCAACAACAAAAAAAGCAAAGGCAAAAAAAGCAGATTCAAAAAAGTCAACTGCAAAGAGCAAGGCTACGACGCAAAAGACTTCTAAGGTAAAAGCCACAGAAAAGAAATAGGAAATTCCTTTGCACACTCATTGAGAAGAGGACAGTCTATGAGGCTGCCCTCTTCTTCGTTTCGAACATGTAAAAAGATAAGTTTTTATGGCAAATTAAAATTATTATCCTAACTTTGCAACAATTTCACGACTTATAGTATATAAATAAAGCTATTAATTCATAATGAATCGTTTCTTTCTCCTTATTACAATGGTGTTGGCATTATTTTCTTCATGCCGCACGCAGGAAAAAATTGTCTATTTTCAAGATTTGCAAAATGGTGAAAGCTTCTCCACCCAAACTGTTGAAGCAATGAAACTGCAACCGGGCGATAAGGTTAGTATAATCGTAAGCAGTGCTGCAACTCCAGAACAGGCTCTACGCTACAATCTCGTTGTTGCACAACAACAAGTGGGATCCGCAACAGCTCGTCAAAACAATCAAGTATCGCTCTATACTATCGATGAACACGGAGAAGTTGATATTCCGTGTATGGGGCGCATAAAAATTGGTGGACTCACACGTTCTGATGCTGCAGCTAAAATTCAAAATCTTTTCCGCAACGGCATTCTCAACGATGCAGTGGTAACCCTCAGTGCCTACGATCAATTCATAACAGTTCTTGGTGATGTAAAGAATCCTGGGCGCATTCAGATTGGTCGAGACAATATTACTCTGTTAGAGGCACTTGGAGGAGCAGGCGACCTCAATATCACTGCTCGACGCGATCGCATTCTTGTGCTACGGCAAGAAGGCAACGAAACAAAATCCTACTACGTTGATATTCGTTCTAAAGACCTTATGAACTCTCCTGTCTATAATCTTCGCCAAAACGATGTTGTAGTGGTTCAGCCAAATAAGTTCAAAGCAAACCAATCCACAAACAACGCAAATAGTTTGACACAGGTTGGAACTTGGATTTCAATAGCTTCATTTGCAACAACACTTGTAACTCTCTTCCTTATTAAGAAATAAGGCTATAAAATAACTACAAAACGCCTCACAGTTTTATCTGCTGAGGCGTTTTATTATTCTTACTACGGTTTCACATAGAAACCAAAGAGATAGAAAGCTGGGCAATCTACAATGGCATCCAAGAGTTTTCGCCTCAAGATTAACTAAAATATCCTTATTCTATTTTCAAATACAATAAGGATATCTGCCGACGCACTTATTGGGCCAGCCGACACTCTTATTGTATTTTTAAGCACGATAAGGATAAATACTACGTGAAGAAGAATAGGATAAGATAATTCTATTTAATCCATCCCCTTCTTATCATATCTAAACCCACGATATATTCCATTAGTACCTCTTTGTGATATTCTTTTATATCAAGGCCACAACAATAAAGTTGACAAATAGATATCTCTTTGTTAAAACATCAATATTTTCACAACTTATAAAATAGTTGATTAGCAAATTTTTAAACTCCAACTTCTATAGATCAAGTCCAACATAACGCTTTCAGCCAAATTCCTATACAAATAAACTTTGTTATCGCTCTTATTTTACCATACAGAAGTACAAAAAAATAGGATTCCTTTTTTCTTCATCATTTTTATTTTAACTTTGCGGAAATAGATAATTCTCAAAACTATGAAAGGAATTGTTCTTGCAGGCGGTAGTGGTACTCGCCTCTATCCTATCACTAAAGGTATTAGCAAACAACTTCTACCCATTTTCGACAAGCCTATGGTATACTATCCTATCTCCGTGTTAATGCTTGCAGGAATACGCGACATATTGCTTATATCCACACCTCAGGATCTTCCAGGATTCAAGCGGCTCTTAGGAGATGGTTCCTCTTACGGCATAAATATCAGTTATGCTGAACAGCCGAATCCCGATGGATTAGCACAAGCTTTCATCATTGGCGAAGAATTTATTGGAAACGATAGTGTGTGCCTTGTTTTAGGTGATAACATCTTCCATGGCAACGATTTTCGTCAGCTCCTTGTTGGAGCTGTTCACAATGCAGAAAAAGAAAATAAAGCTACAGTTTTTGGCTACCATGTTAATGACCCACAGCGCTACGGCGTTGTAGAATTTAATGAAATGGGTAAAGCTGTAAGCATTGAAGAGAAACCAGATAAACCTAAATCAAATTACGCAGTAGTAGGACTCTATTTCTATCCCAATAAGGTTGTCAGTGTGGCAAAAACCATTAAACCTTCAAAGCGTGGGGAATTAGAGATTACCACTGTCAACGAACACTTTCTTAAAGACAATGAACTGATGGTTCAGACACTCGGCAGAGGATTTGCATGGTTAGATACTGGAACTCACGACTCACTCAGCGAGGCAAGTACCTACATAGAGGTCATTGAAAAACGCACAGGATTAAAAGTTGGATGTATAGAAGGAATTGCCTATGAGATGGGATGGATTACAGCAGAACAGTTGCTAGAAATTGCTAATCCCATGAAGAATAACGAGTATGGCCAATACTTGTTAAAACTCATTGAAAATTAAAAAAGAATGCTTATCAAGCTATCTCAGATTCTAGTAATCCTGCTATTTTTATGCAGTCCTATTCTTGCACAGACGAAAGGTATCCCCGACTTTTCGTCTGCAACATTTGTTCGAGTTACCTCGCTAGACCAATTGCACGACGATACTTTTATCCTCATAGGAGGTACTGACTCAAAAGACGAACACCTCTACATCATGACGAATAAGGGAAGCAAAAGCAAACTGCAAGCTCGTTTCATTCCCAATGGTATCCCCACTATTCTTTCTCCTAAAAATGCATCTGAGATTTGGAGCCTCAATGAGAAAGCGCAAGGCTTCCTAATCCTTACATCTGACAAAGAAAATGCTCTTTCTGCAAAAGCTAGAGATCTTTATCTCTGTGATGCCAATAATGGAAAATCATGGGAAATTAAGGCGTATGAAGGGAATCGATTTCGTATTTATAACAGCACTGATAAAGAACGCTTCATAGGGCTTTCTGTCTATGATACCAACTCTTCTTATTTCGGTAATTTCACGAAAACAGGAGCAGATAAACCAGGCGTCTTACTCTATAAATATGCTGGCCCTGCAGAAGATAAAAAAGGCGAAGCTACACTACCTACTAATGGTCAACACGTTGCTATAACCTCAACACAAAACCATCTTTTACATAAGGCTCCATCAGTCGATATCTCAGATATTCTGCTCAGCGATGGTAGCTTGGCCCCTAGTAATTATTCAGTGTGGACAGCAAAAGTAGATAATGGGGATTTCATGCTTATGAATACTGCGGAAGCACACCTACAATATAATCTCACCAATGGAAGAGAAGAAAGTCTGTGGCAAATCCAAAATGGAAGAATAGCAACACTTGAAGCTAGTCCTCGCTTTCTTTTGGAGAAAGATGGGAAATTCTTTCTAAGCAGTAGAAGTCAAGATGGTAACACCTGCTTTTTCAGAAACGTGCAAAATCCCCCCACGAGTGAGATCAAAGACGGTCGTCGTATACTACAAGGAGGTTGGAGTTCAAGTCTTTTGGCCAACATAGACTGGGAAGAAGGATACAATTTAGACCTATCGCATATTACCATACCACGTTATCCACAATCCTTCAATAAAAAAAGTAAGACGTCAAATCAAATCATTTATATAGCGGATGATCAAATAGGCAACATTCCATCAAGCTGGACTTTAACAGCTACATATAAACAACTAATCAGAGGAGGAACACTCACAGATAAGTCGGAAGTAAGCGTAAAAAAAAGTATTAATACTGATGCAGGACAACTAACTTACTCACGCCAATTTATCGATAAGAATTGGGAGACACTATGTATTCCTTTCACCGCAAATGTACCAGAAGGATTTCAAGCAGAAGAGTTACAAGGCTATGCCGATAACCAATTAAAATTTACTCCCACAAACACCATAACAGCTAACGTACCTGTCATCATTCGGAGTACTGGAGCAAAAACAACACTTATCCTAACAAATACAGGTGGAGATTTTATCACAGGCACGGATTCTAATGCAGTTTTCTTAAGCAACTACCAACCACTACAGGTAAACCAGACAGACGAGTCTTATTTCCTAGGCAATGAAGGACAGAGTTTTGTGAAAGCAGCAAGGGGTAGCAAACTATCTCCTTTTCGAGCCTATATCCACATTAAGGCTGCTCCTTCAAAAATAAGGATAACCCCCTATACAGAACAAAAATATTAAGATTAGAAATAATAAAACAAGAGATTAGTATGATTATAGCAGTTGATTTTGATGGTACAATCGTTGAACACCGTTATCCAGCTATTGGAAAAGAAATTCCTTTCGCCACTGCCACACTTCGCCAGCTTATGCAAGATGGGCATAAGCTCATCCTGTGGACCGTTCGTGAGGGAGAGCTCCAGCAAGAAGCGATCGATTGGTGTGCAGAACATGGTGTTCGCTTTTATGCTGTTAATGGATATCTAGATGAGGATAATACAGAAGATCATGATGCAGAGCGAAAATCGAACAAACATTATAGTAGAAAACTCAAAGTAGATTGTTTCATAGACGATCGTAATGTAGGTGGATTACCCGATTGGGGAGCCATTTATCAAATGATTTCTCGTCACATAAGTTACGAGCAGTACATTGAAGAACAACTCGGTCATGTTTCAAGAAAAGAACCACGCAAGAAAAAGCACTGGTGGAATTTCTAAATACTAAAAAGAATCGCATTTCACTGATACGTCCAATATTAAAGTATGAAGATTTTTTCTCAACAACAGTTGCCTGACATAGATGCAGCCACCATTCAAGAACAGGATATAAAATCAATTGATCTTATGGAACGTGCTGCTCAATATGTAAGCTTATACCTTTCGAGCCTTAACTATTCTCACTACGTTATCTTTGCAGGACCAGGCAATAATGGTGGGGATGCCTTAGCTGTGGCTCGTTTGTTAGCAGCAAAAGAAGGTAATACCGTCACAGCTTATCTCTTCAACATTGGCAAAGGACTAAGTAGCAACTGTGAAGCTAATCGCAACCGATTAGCTGAATGCCCTAATGTAAACTTTACAGAAATTACTGAAAAATTTGAGCCTCCGCAGCTTTCTGAAAATACCGTTATCATTGATGGGCTTTTTGGAACGGGGCTCAATAAACCTCTCAATGGAGGGTTTGGAGCTTTGGTACAATTCTTCAATGCCTCTTCAGCTCACATTGTTAGCATTGATATGCCCTCTGGACTTATGTGCGAGAACAACGCACAGAATGTACGCAACCATATCGTAAGAGCAAATACAACTATAACTTTTGGTGCTCCCAAGATAGCTCAACTAATGGCTGACAACCATGAATTTGTGGGTAAGCTAATAGTAGCAGATATAGGTCTTTCAGATGGAAAAAGTAAGGGATTAGACTCCAACTACGAATTTACGGATAAAGAAGACATTAAGAATATTATACGAAAGCGCGATCCTTTCGGACACAAAGGAACATTCGGCCATTCTCTTCTTATTGCAGGTACATATGGAATGGCTGGTGCCGCAATTCTTGCAACGCGTGCTTGCCTTCGTAGCGGTGTAGGAAAAGTCACTGTTAGAACCCCCCTTCGCAATAACGACATCTTACAATTGACTGTCCCAGAAGCAGTATTAAATCTCGATAGTCATGAGAAACATTTTTCTTCGCCTATCAACACAGATGACTATACAGCTTTAGCTATAGGTCCAGGCCTCGGAACGAACCACGACACAGCTGTAGCATTTATCGAACAGGTGAGACGCACTCGCATTCCTTTAGTTATTGATGCAGATGGCCTTAATATCTTGGCCGATCATAAAGGATGGATACAACAAATACCGTCTGATGCAATTCTTACACCGCATTTTCGAGAAATGCAACGCATAGGCTCTCATTGCAATGACTCCTTTTCTGCACTGACTGAGGCACAGGAAATGGCGATAAAATACAGCTTCTTTATTATTCTTAAGGGGCATTTCACTGCGATTTGTACGCCAGAAGGCAAAACTTTCTTTAATTCCACAGGCAATAGCGGGATGGCAACAGCAGGCAGTGGCGATATTCTTACAGGCATCATATGCGCCCTATTAGCACAAAAATACACACAAGCAGAAGCTTGCAGATTGGGAGTATATATACACGGATTGGCAGGCGACATTGCAGCTAGCAAACTCGGGGAAACTTCACTCATTGCTTCCGATATTATTGAGGCTATCCCTGAAGCCTTCTTACAACTTTCAACCAGAGACACAGAGGACTTGCCTTCACCAGATTTTTTATTTTTGAAATGAAAAAGATTTTCGTTTTTTTTCTCGGCTGTTTCTGCACTCTTTTATTAAAGGCACAGACAGAAGTAACTCCCTATCAACCAGGAATAACTGAAAATGGCATTACTTACTTTCTACCTAGAACAGCTTTTCACATCGTCCTAACAATGACGCGCACTTCATACAAGCCAGGGCGCTTAGCTGCATATGCAGAAGTATATCTACGTCAGAACAATGTGGTGAGAGAGGCTTATGATGAATGGACAATTCAGAATATACGCATCGAACCCTATGGTACGCCCGATAAGAGCCAAGCCTATACGATTAAGCTAAAACCGCGTACCTCTGCTCCTCTTGTAAGTCTCACGCACGAAGGACTTTTACTAGGAATAAATACTTCTGTACGATTACCTGGAGAACTTACGCAACCTTCTATTACGAAACTCATTGCAGACTCTGCTGAGAACTTCGGAACACAGGAAATGCTTGCTGCTGGGAATATCGACAAACTTGCACAACTTGCAGCCGAAGAAATTTTCAATATTCGTGATAGTCGTTTAGCATTGGCTAAAGGAGAGGCTGATTTTATGCCGCAAGATGGTGAGCAATTAAAACTAATGATGGCAAGCCTAGACAAACAAGAAGCTGGACTTTTAAAACTTTTCCTAGGAACTCACACTTCTGAAACTTGCGTCAGTACAGTAAATTGCATACTAAATACTCCTATCGAAAATAGCGTGCTCTGCCGTTTTTCGTCCCAAAAAGGACTCCTCAATCAAGACGAAGCTGATGGCCAGCCCATCTACATTAGCATGACATCTCGTGAAAATATTCCTCAAGCAGTTGAAACTATACAGAAAAAGCAAGAAGAAGACGTACGATACGTTGTTCCTGCTGTAGTTCAGGTGAAGATTTTTGATGATAAACAAATATATACTAATTTAGAAACACCTGTAGCTCAACTCGGACGTATTGAACATCTTGGAGGCGATTTATTTAATAAAAAAATGAATACGCACATCACCTTTTCTCCTGAAACAGGCGGAATTCTTCGCATTGAGGCAGAAGGACAGAATCAATAAAATGTAACATTCATATACTAACTCTGTCCTGTCAGCTTATAATATTCTCTCTTTAATTCAAAATGAAAAAGACTCTCGTTTTTTCCCTTTTTCTTCTTTTGTGCTTCCCCGTGATGGCACGCAAAGTGGTATATCATATGAAGCATTTTGGTATTCACCAAAACAACACTGATAACACAGCTGCCTTAACTAAGTTCCTCCAAAGCCATCCGCCTAAATTGGGAGATAAAGATAAAATTGTTCTTCGCTTTGATAAAGGTACCTATAACTTTCGCTTAGAAGAAGCTCCAGAGATAGAATGCTTTATTTCTAATCATGACCAACAGCCTTTACGCAAGGCTGTTTTCTACCTAAATCACTATGAAAATCTTACGATTGATGGAGGTGGGGCGCAGTTTCTCTTTCAAGGAGCCTTACTCCCAATTGTTTTGAACTATTGTGAGAATGTCACATTAAAAAACTTTTCGATTGATTTTGTTGACCCACAAATAGAACAAGTAGAAATCATTAAAAGTGACACCACAGGTATTCGCTTTAAACTCTCACCTTTTTCCCGCAATACGAATGATTATCAGTGGCTCTTTACAGAACAAGGGTATTTTGAAACACAGGGAGAAAACTGGCGCTCTCATTTTGCGTGGGGTATAGGCTTTGACAAAAAGACACATCACATTCTTTATAACACTGGCGATTTAGAAATAAATCTTCTCAACTGTCGCCAAGAAGGAGAATACTTTTATGCCCCTAATTGGAAAGACTTGCGACTCAAAACTGGGAATATTGTAGCAATGCGCAACTACAATCGCCCGTGCCCGGCTATTTTTCTCAACGAGAGTAAAAATACAAAACTTCAAAATGTTACTGTTAACTATGCGTGGGGAATGGGACTTATCGCACAACATTGTACAGATATAATCCTCCATGGTTTTAATGTATATCCGTCCAACGGGCGCTATTTCTCCACACAAGCAGATGCCACTCATTTTTCTCAATGCCGTGGAAAAATCATCTCACGCAAAGGTATGTATGAGGGCATGATGGACGATGCTATCAACGTACATGGAGTATATCTCCGTATCCTTCAACGCAAGGATGATCACACTGCAATTTGTGCTTTTATGCACAGTCAAGCCTATGGCTTTAATTGGGGAAACACGGGCGATAGTGTTCGCTTCATCAACTCCACCACACTCGACTCTGTACAAACAAATGTTATCACGGCAATCCGCCCACAAGATGCCGTAACACTGCAAGGGATGAAGAGCTTTCTCATCAGTTTTCGCGACCCAATACCTGCAGAAGCAGATTGTATAGAAAACCTCAAATGGACTCCTTCTATCGTTTTTTCGGGTAATACGATACGCAACAATCGTGCCCGCGGCGCACTCTTCAGTAGTCCTCAATATACTCTGTGTGAAAAAAATCTTTTCGATCATACGTCAGGTTCAGCAATTCTTCTCAGTGGCGATGCCAATGGATGGTACGAAAGTGGCCCAGTGAACAATATAGTCATTCGAAGAAATCGTTTCATCAACGCGCTTACAAGCAGATACCAATTTACTAATGCGGTTATTTCCATCTATCCTGAAATTCCTGAACTCAAGAATCAGCGTAACTACTATCATAATCGCATTTCTATAGAAAATAATCTTTTTGATACCTTCGATACTCCGTTGGTATATGCTAAAAGTGTTCACCATCTAATTTTTAGAAACAACAAAGTGAAGAAGAATTCCGAATTTCCTCCATTCCTAAGCAATACTCAACCTATAATTACAGAAAAAGTAGAGAAAATAACGAAGAATTAGAATATTCTCCACAGAGCAAGAGGCTATAGCGATGCGTTTTAAAACGCCAAAATTATTTAACGCTGTAAAAAAGAGTAAGACAACTTTCTTGAACACGGCTCAACACAAGATACAAAATACAAAGATGAAATACAAAATAATCGTTCTTGACTTAGATGGGACACTAACCAACGATAAAAAAGAAATAACACCACGCACAAAAGAAGCACTGATCAAAGCTCAAACAGAAGGAGTCAAAGTTGTTCTCGCATCAGGCCGCCCCACTTACGGCATCACAGCAATCGCTGAAGAATTGGAACTACCACACTTTGAAGGTTATATTCTAGCCTTTAACGGCGGGCGTATTATTGATTGTAGGAACAATAAGGTAGTCTTTGAACAAACGCTCGATCAGAATCTTGTCCCAAAGCTCTACTATAGCAGCCGTGAAGCGGGATTGGAAATTCTAACTTATAAGGGTGAGGGTATTCTTGCAACAAAAAAGACAGATCAATACGTTCAAATTGAAGCTTCTATCAACAAGATGAAAGTAGAGGAAGCAAGTGATTTTCTCCAACAAATAGAATATCCTATTAATAAATGTCTCATTGTGGGAGATCCCACTCCTCTTCATCAATTAGAACTGCAATTGGCTGAACAACTAAAAGGAAAGATAGATATATATCGTTCTGCGGACTACTTCCTCGAATGTGTACCCGTAGGTATTGACAAAGCAACTTCGCTCAACCGGCTTATCACAGAACTACACATACAATCTGAAGAAATCATTTCGTGTGGCGATAACTATAACGATCTAAGTATGATAAACTTTGCAGGTCTAGGCGTTGCAATGGCCAATGCTCCAAGCGAGATTCAGAAACAAGCTAACTACGTCACTTACTCCAACGAAGAAGATGGTGTTGCCCACGTAGTAGAAAAATTCATTTTAGATCAAAAATAAGAGTTCCTTCCGCAAATAATAAGGTAAGCCTAAAAAAGAAACATTCGCAATTATTACTCCTAAAAATACAATAAGCGCGTCAGCTGACATCCTTATTCTGTCGACTGATATCCTTATTGTATTTTCAAACGCAATAAGGATATTTAAGACTGTTGAAATAGCTAAAGAAACAGGAAGTAAAATTATTGAACTAGAGCAAACATCATATTATCCCAAAGTGATGTCTGGTGCTTTTGTTGAGAATATATACTATGGATTTTGGTCTGATAAAACATTATACAAATACTTTATTAAGTATCTTTTTGGCAAGATATACACTCCGCCCCAAATACATCACCACGTTTATTCAGATGTTGTCCAATCACACGCATATCGTCTTCTAAAAGACAATAACATAAACCCTTTAAACTAAGAATGAGTAAATTATATTATGTAGATAAGGTTAATAAACTATTGGTTGCACAAAGAGTTTTATCTAAGAGAAGCCATCTTTTGGTTTGGGGAAAATTAATATCATTTTGCCTTATGATTATTGCAGGATGGAATGGACTGGATGGTTTCCCTAATATATGGTTGTCTCTCTCGGTCATATGCCTTCTTGTTTATCTATTTTTTGTGTATGCAGATAATAGAGTTGATAGAAAAAGAGAGCATAACCAACAGATGATACAATTTTACGAAGATGAGATTGGATATTTGGGTAATGAGTTTTCCTTTCAAGACGGCAGTGAATATATAGATATACACTCGCCATATTCTTATGATTTAGATATATTTGGCCCTGGGTCTTTGTTCCAAAGATTAAACCGAACCACAACAGTGCCTGGTGAGAAAGCTCTTGCACACAGGCTGATCAATGTGAACACAAGAATATCTAAGAACGATATAGACCAGGATGCAATAAACGAGCTTATGTTGTCGTCAGATTTTCGTGAGGATTATTTATCAACCCCTCACTTTAAGTCTAAAGTGAGGGGAACTAGCATGTACTCTAATGTGAATACGATGCCAGATAAAAACATTAAATGGCTTCAAATATTTCCTATTTGTAGTTTTTTGTTGATTCTGTATCTTATACTTAGCTACATACTTGTAGGAAAAATAAGTTCTATCACATCGGCAACCTTAACAGTATTATTTGTATTACAATTATTTATAACGATAGCGTTAAGCAGTAAGCTTAAAACAGCCTTTTGTGTTTCCAAATCAATAATAGACTTCAATAAAGGTTATATGCCTGTCATTAAAAAGATTTCCGCTTATAACTTTAAGGCTTCGGAGCTTCGGGAAATTCGTAATATAGCTCAAGAGTATCTTGAGGATTTAAAATCAATTCAACGAATTGAAAGTATATATGCTTTGAGAGCGAATCCTTTTTTATGGTTGCTTCTGAATGGCTTTCTGTCGATAGACGTTATGGAAGTTCTGAAATTTCAGCGATGGAAAGTAAGAAGATTAGCAAGCCTTCCTACGTTGTTAGAAAGTATAGGGAAGATTGAGACTTTAGCAAGCTTTGCTCAATTCAATTTTAATCACGCTGATTATTGCATTGCAAAGCCGCAAGAGAATATGCTAATCAATATGAAAAATGGGAAGCATCCTTTTTTGGGAAACTCAGGTGTTGGAAATGATTTCTCGATTTCAAAAGGTTCTATTTCTATTATAACGGGAGCTAATATGTCTGGTAAAAGTACGTTTTTAAGAACGATAGCTCTTAATCTTATTTTGGCAAAAAATGGATGTCGTGTTCCTGCTGATAAGTTCTATTTTAATCCCAACTTGCAAATATTTACAAGTATGAGAACTCGTGATGATATTAAAGGTGGGATATCCTATTTTCAATCTGAAATAATAAGACTGGACAAAGCTATAGACGTTGCATTAAACACTCCTAACGTAATTCTTTTTCTGGATGAAGTGCTTAAAGGAACTAATTCTGTAGACAAGTTAGAAGGGACTAAAAAACTTTTGAGTTTCTTTGTGGAAAATGGAATTACAACAGTATTAGCAACACATGATATAGATGTTACATCTTTGGAATTATCAGGAGTTAAAAGGAACTATTGTTTTGAGATAACCGCAGAAAATCCTCCGAGTTATCCTTACAAACTAACCAATGGAGTATGCCAGAATAAGAATGCTACTTTTTTAATCAATTGTATTTTACAAAAACAACATAAATGAAAACTCTCATATTTAACACGTTCTCAACATTTCCAATGTTTAATCCTGCATACTTAAAAGGGTTCCTTCTAAGGGATGGAATAGAATGTGAACATATAGATATCAATCAAATAATTTGTTCCAAACTATTGAGTAAGGATTTCCTGCAATCTTTGGTATTCAATAAAAATAACGTGAGTTCGACGAATTCAGAACAATGTAAGCGATACTGTCCTAAAAAAAGGTGTAAGTTCCTTCAATCTTATCTTTGTAATTGCAAAAGAAGAAAGCCTCGACTTCTTTCATAGAAGTTGAGGCTTTAAGTGATAATAATAAGTCAACTAAAATTAGTCGAGCTGAGCAAGTTTATTTTCAGAACCCAGAACTTCTTTAATCTTGTGTTCGTAGAGTTCAATCATGAGGTCGCGTGCAGGACCACAATACTTACGTGGGTCGAATTCACCTGGTTTCTCAGCAAACACCTTGCGTACTGCTGCAGTGAAAGCAAGACGAGAGTCAGAGTCGATATTGATCTTGCAAACAGCGCTCTTAGCTGCCTTACGAAGTTGCTCCTCGGGGATACCAACTGCATCAGGAAGTTTGCCACCGTTAGAGTTAATCATATCAACATACTCCTGAGGAACAGAAGAAGAACCATGAAGCACGATGGGGAAACCAGGAAGTTCCTTCATAATGTCATCGAGGATGTCGAAAGCCAAAGGAGGAGGAACGAGAAGACCTGTCTTCGGATCACGAGTACACTGTTCAGGCTTGAACTTGTAAGCACCATGAGAAGTACCGATAGAAATCGCGAGAGAGTCAACTCCCGTACGCTTTGTGAAGTCGATAACTTCTTCGGGACGAGTGTAGTGGCTTTCTTCAGCAGCAACTTCATCTTCTACACCTGCCAAAACGCCAAGTTCACCTTCTACTGTTACATCGAACTGGTGCGCATACTCAACAACCTTCTTTGTCAGAGCGATATTCTCCTCATAAGGCAGAGAAGAACCATCGATCATAACGCTAGAGAAGCCCATATCTACACAACTCTTGCAAAGTTCGAAGCTATCACCATGGTCTAGGTGAAGAGCGATTTCTGGATGGTTGCAACCAAGTTCCTTTGCA
Source organism: uncultured Alloprevotella sp. (assembly GCF_963536905.1). Classification (NCBI taxonomy): domain Bacteria; kingdom Pseudomonadati; phylum Bacteroidota; class Bacteroidia; order Bacteroidales; family Prevotellaceae; genus Alloprevotella; species uncultured Alloprevotella sp. The sequence continues at coordinate 19,882 of NZ_CAUTBW010000010.1, forward strand.
TATTCAACAGCTCCCTGTGCCATATAGCGCAGAAGAGTCTGGTTGGCGTAGTTACGAGCACCTTTGGAAACCTGAAGGATTACCGGGCTCTTGAGTTTGCTGGATGCAGTGATGATAGCCTGCAACTGCTCCATATTATTGAAGTTAAATGCAGGAATAGCGTAACCGCCATTGATGGCTCTCTTAAACATCTCACGGGTGTTAACGAGGCCTAAATCTTTGTAGCTAACTGCCATAATAGTAAGTTATTTAATTAAAATGAATTACAATCTTCTTTTCTAAACGTTGCAAATTTACTTTTTCTTTTTTGCATAAGGAAATTAGAGGCAATTTATTTAGAACCTACGAAAAAGAAATCATGCATAGCTGCTTTGTTTATTAAGTATAAATAGTCTATTTTGTATATCAGAGTTACCAAAACACTCATGGTATTTCAACGAAACTTTGTCCTGTCCATTCATATCGAATCGGATGCAAACAGGTTGCAGCATCTTTTGCGTCATCGAGCGGAAGAGCTTCAAGTGAAACAGCATAAGTAAGCACACTCATTTTAGCATCCCAATGTAAATATACACTTGGAGTTTGCAGAATTCTTTTCAGTTCATCAAGACGTACTATTGAAAGTTCCTTATTATCCATCCAAAAGTTGTCAAGACGAACTAAGGGAAAAGGCGGATATATCTGGTGCCATTGCGTGTCGAAAAAATAAATACGACTAGACTTAGTGCCTGCTGTTATCGTGTGAATAACAGCATAAAAAGGGTCTTGCTCCCAACCATTACCCTCTGCATCAGGAACAAGATTATACAAACGTTTTAGTTCCCAAGAACTTACTTCTGTGAGTTGTACTCCAACATAGTCGCTATCTTTTTCCACCATTAGTGTGCGCCCTCCAAAAGAATTTTCAGCCTCAGCCTTCATCTTATAATTATATAAATCCAGAAGATTGAGCCGTTCGGCTTCTTCGAGCAAAGGCAAATACTTTTTGGGGACAGAAACAAAAATACTATCGATGGACTGCGCTTGCAGTTCACCGGCAAAAATCAGGAAGAAGAATATAATAAGTTGTCTCATTTCGGGGCGAAGATACAAATTTTCTTTAGCAAGATTTGCCAATACAAGAGAAAGTTGTAATTTTGCGTTCGATTCGACCATTACACAAGTGTTACCAACATTTGAAAATAATAAAATAGCTATAGCAAAATGAAAAAAGGTATTCATCCCGAGAACTATCGTCCAGTTGTTTTCAAGGACATGAGTAACGGCGATATGTTTCTCTCTCGCTCTACTGCAAAGACGAACGACACTATTGAGTTCGAAGGCGAGACTTATCCCGTAGTTAAGTTGGAAATCTCCAGTAGCTCACATCCTTTCTATACTGGTAAGAGCAAGCTCGTCGACACTGCAGGACGTGTTGATAAGTTCATGAGCCGCTACGGCCGTGCATCTAAGAAGTAATTCGCGGTTACTACTTAGCACAAACAAATAACAAGGAGCGTGTCGAATTTCGATGCGCTCTTTCTTTTTCTCTACTTGCTTCACAAAAACATGATTTTAGAATCTATTCGTATCGGGCTCATCGGAGTGGGACAGCGTGGGATGAAAACTCTTGAACGCTATGCCTTCATACGCCATGCTCAAGTTTGCGCAGTGGCAGATACCCACGAGGAGCGACTAACTATGGCCAACAATCTGCTCAAAGAGCAAGGACGAGAAGCTGCAAAAGAATACTCCGGAAAACACGCCTGGAAGAAGATGTGTGAAGCAAAAGACATCAATCTCATTTATATTTGTACGGATTGGAGCTCACATACGCAGATGGCGGTATATGCTATGAAACAAGGCAAGGATGTAGCAGTAGAAGTTCCTGCGGCCACTACTGTAGAAGAATGTTGGCAACTCGTGGATACTGCTGAGCAAACAGGGCGGCATTGTTTCATGACAGAAAACTGCTGTTACGACCGTTTTGCTTTAGCCACTCTCGAGATGAAACGGAGAGGTCTGTTTGGAGAACTAACCCACTGTGAAGGAGCCTATATCCATACTTTAAATATTGCGGAACATGATTGGATGGAGAAAACATACAAACAACATGGTGGCAATCCCTACCCGACTCATGGCCTAGGTCCTATCGGTTGGCTATTGAATCTACATCGCGGCGACCGTTTGGACTATCTTGTTTCCATGACCTCACAGCCTGGACAAATAAACACCACGCTCTTAAAGACCATAAAAGGGATAAGCATATTCTTACAACTCGATGTATGCACATATCGCCCCTACAATCGTTTGCAAACAATCTGTGGTACAAAAGGTTTTTCTCAAAAGTATCCTGTTCCCACACTGCAATTTGGGGAAACCAAAGTGCTCGTAGGTGACAAAGCTTTAGAGGAAGCAAAAAAGTATGAAATAAGTGATGCTTCCTTGCGTTGGCTTCAAGGACAGAAATTAGGTGTCCCAAACGAAATGAATTATGCGATGGACAGCCGCCTCATCCACTGTTTACGACATGGACTTCCACTAGACATTGACGTGTATGATGCTGCCGAATGGTCATGTATTGCAGAACTTTCACAAATCTCAGCACAAGAAGGTAGTCGTCCCATAGAAATCCCGGATTTCACACGCGGCCGCTGGAAAGAATTTTCTCCACACAAATTCTTTTAATAAAAAGATTGAAAATAGAAAATACTCAACTATCTTACAACTATCAGCGCGTGCCTATATATAGGCATATCATCCCCAATAGGACAAGCAGTAAGTCGAAACATTTGGCCCTCAAATTCTTTTCATGAAAAACAAAAGCACCAAAAAGAAAGCTCACCAATACACTACTACGGCGAACCATTGAAACGACAGAAATCATAGCACCAGGCAAACTAAGGGCATAAAAGTAGGCCAGATCAGCAGCAGTAAGAAAAAGAGAGATACAAACAATTGACCAACGCCAATGAAAAGGTGTTGTACGCTTTCGTAGAGGTAACCAAAGGAAAACCATTACTCCCCCCATAAGAAGCATCTGATAAAAATTATACCATCCCTGCACAAAGAGTTTGTCAAGATGTATAGTGACCATTAAATATTTGTCATATAGTCCACTGACAGCCCCTAAAATCGCCGCCAAAGCAAGAAGAAGAATCCAACGATTATGGCTAAAATTGATTCCTTCTTTCTTTCCACTCCTACTAAGAAGGAAACAGGATAAAATTGCAAGTAGAACACCACCCCATTGCCACAAGTTAAGAGTTTCTCCAAAGACCAATAAAGCGCCAATTAATGTCATAATGGGCCGTGTCGCATTTATGGGCCCCACGATGGTAAGAGGCAGATGCTTAATGGCATAATACCCACAAATCCAACTACTAAGCACAATAAAGGCCTTTAGGATTACATAAAAATGGGCACTACTTCCTAGTTGCGGAACGAAGTAAGATTCTGTAGGAACGATCCACCCCACAGCTGAGCCTATGATAAAGGGAAAGAATAGACAGTTGCACACTACTGTATTTATCACTAACACAGGAATAACAGCATTGTCACGTAAAGAGAGTTTCTTGAAAACATCATAAAAGCCTAATAATGCAGCAGAAAGAAACGCAAATAGAATCCAAAACATTACAATCAGAGATAGGGATATTGAATATCAACAAGAAAGAGTGCATTTCCAGGCACGGAATCAGCAGCTGCACAACGATCTTTACGAGCTATGACTTCCTCAAATTGGGCCAGTGTCATACGCCCACGCCCCACTTCAATAAGTGTTCCCACAATGGCACGAACCATATTACGCAAGAAACGATCGGCTGTAATTTCAAACCGCCAAAGATCTTCATCCACTTGTTTCCATTCTGCTATTTGAACTCGACAATTATTTGTTTTGGTATCCGTATGTACTTTACTGAAACTAGTAAAATCAATAACATTGAGAAGCAGAGATGCTGCTTTATTCATTAAATCAAAATCAATCGGACCATTAAATCGAGTGGCAAAATCTCTATAAAAAGGATTTTTATCTTGATAAATAAAATAATGATAAGTACGTGCTGTTGCATCAAAACGAGCATGAGCATCATCAGCAACAAGAACAATACGCTGGATCGCAATATCTTCTGGTAGAAAACGATTGAGTTTGTAAGACAACTGTACACCATCTATCTCACAAGTATAATCAAAATGTGCCCACATCATTTTAGCAGACACACCAGCATCAGTACGCCCTGCTCCTGTCGTTACAATTTCTTGTCGCAATATGGTAGACAAAGCATGATTAATTTCTGCCTGCACGGAATGGGCATTAGGCTGTACTTGCCAACCATGATAATTACGCCCATCATATGAAAACTGAATAAAATATCTCATTTGAGAATCACTGGAGAACACGTATTAATTTACATACAATAGTTCTCTACCGATAGGTTTAAAAAAGAAAGCCGCACCAGAAGGTACGGCTATTGTATTGGGAAAAATTTGTTTTGGGGTGAGATTAAGCTTCTGCAGGAGCTTCTGTAGGCTCAACAGTTTCAGCTGCAGGTGCAGTTTCTTCAACTACAGACACAGCTTCAGAGCCTTCAGCAACTACTGTAAAATGAACTTCTACTTCTACATCTTTGTGGAGCTTAACAACAGCCGTGTGAGGACCTACCGTTTTTGCATCCTTCATGACGATGATTTTACGGTCGATTTCCAGACCTTGCTTGCCAAGTTCCTCTGCAATAGTAGTAGCATTTACAGAACCATAAGTTGAACCATTAGCACTAACCTTCATTTCAATAGAAATAGGTTTAATACTATTCAATTGTGCAGCCTGAGCCTCAGCGTCAGCCTTAATCTTTGCAATCTTCTTAGCGCGTTGCTTGAGCTCTTCCTCAAGTACCTTCAAAGCAGATTTGCTTGCGATGATAGCCTTACCTGTAGGAATAAGATAATTGCGACCATAACCATCTTTGACAGTTACAACCTCGTCCTTGTAACCAAGGCCGATAATATTTTCCTTAAGAATTACTTGCATAGTCTTGTTCCTCCTTAAATTATTTCATCAAATCTGTTACGAAGGGGAGCAGAGCCAAATGGCGTGCTCTCTTAACTGCCTGAGCAACACGACGCTGATACTTCAGAGAAGTTCCAGTAATGCGGCGAGGCAGAATCTTACCTTGTTCGTTCAAGAACTTCTTGAGGAACTCAGGATCCTTGTAGTCAATGTACTTAATACCGCTCTTTTTGAAACGGCAATACTTCTTTTTCTTAACGTCGATTGACGGGGCGTTCAAATAACGGATTTCACTTTGTGCTTGTGCCATTCTTTAGTCCTCCTTTAATTTACTTGTTACGACGCTTTTCTGCGTACTGAGCTGCATACTTGTCAAGTTTCACCGTGAGATAACGGAGCACACGCTCGTCACGACGATAAGCAACTTCCAGTCTCTCTATCACCTCAGGTTCTGCTTTGAACTCGAGGAGAGTATAGAAACCAGTGGATTTCTTTTGAATGGGATAAGCCATTTTCTTCATACCCCAGTTCTCTTCGTTCAGGAGTTCTGCCCCCTTTTCGGTGAGCAAAGCCTTGAACTTTTCTACCGTCTCCGTCATCTGTTGTTCAGACAACACGGGAGTCAAGATGAAGACGGTCTCGTACTGATTTGTCATACGTTTAATAATTTAATTAATTGATTTATGCTAAAAAGCGCTGCAAAATTACAACATTATTTCGACATTACAAAATATTCTTTCGTTATTCATCCTGTTCTTCAGATTTCAAATATCATTCAAGTTAAAACAAAGAATCTCACACATGAACAGACCAATGAAAGTCTGCCTGTATGAGATTCTCATTATATATAAAACTCTAAAAGAGTCAGATTTAGAGTAGAAGATTATTCCCACCCAAGAGCAGAAGCACCCAAAACTGCGGCTTCAGAACCATTCAAGGAACTAACAAGCAGATGGGCCTTACCGCGATATGTCATCAAGCTATTCTCCTCATAAGCTTTAGCTATTGGATCCATGAGCCAGTGACCTGCTTTTATTAATCCGCCAAAGAATATAAAGGCCTCAGGAGCATTAAACAAAGCAAAGTTTGCACAAGCTTGACCTAAAATACGGCCAGTAAAATCAAAGATATCTTTTGCTACTTTCTCGCCAGCTTCTGCTGCTTTAAATACATCGAAACTCGTAATATCCTCAGGCTTTAAATCCCTCAACATACTTGGTTCGTCAGTGCTTTCTAGCATCAAACGTGCAGTACGTGCTACACCTGTAGCAGAACAATAAGTTTCCAAACAGCCTTTACGGCCACAACCACAGACACGAGCTTCTATGGAACGATCAACAATTGCATGACCTAATTCACCCGCAAATCCATCAGAACCATAAACGACATTTCCATCGACGACAATGCCAGAACCGACTCCTGTGCCAAGGGTTATCATAATGAAGTTCTTCATACCACGAGCTATACCATATGTCATTTCGCCCAGTGCTGCTGCGTTTGCGTCGTTTGTTACGCGTACAGGAACACCTAATGCCTCCTCAAAAAGAGAAGCAATAGGTACAGTACCTCTCCAGGCCAAATTAGGAGCATTTTCAATATTTCCTGTATAAAAATTCGCATTGGGGGCACCAATTCCCATACCTTTTACAAACTCAATACCGCCAATCAAATCTAATGCGGGTTGCAAAGCTTCAACTGCAGCTTTAACGTAATCATTTACATCGGGATAAGCCTTTGAACTAATTACCGTTTGAGCTTTTATTGTACCTCGTTGATCAACAACGCCAAAAACAGAATTTGTTCCGCCCATATCAAGACCAATCACGTATGGTTTCTCAAAATCCTCTGCCATAATTATCGTAGTATTTTTATTTGTTTAAATAAGTTGGTTATGTAATATTTACTTTGCAAAAGTACAATTTTAAAATAACTCGCAAAATTTTTCTTCTTTTTTTTATCCCTTAATAAAAAAAATCATATGCTTTACACTTCCTACTCACGTTTCTAATCACACACCAAATACGAATCAGACTTTAAGATACAATCATTTAATTTTGCGGTCTGATTATATTGAAGTAACTTTGCACCTGCAATGGATATTTTTGCAGATTTCATAGGTATTTTTCAATTAATGGTGAAGGGGCTTCTTATTGGCATCTTTGCCTCTGCTCCTATGGGTCCTGTAGGTATCCTTTGTATTCAGCGAACTATGCGCAAAGGAAAGCATTATGGAATGGCGACAGGGGCTGGTGCAGCCATTAGTGATATCTTCTATGCACTTATGACGGGGTTTGGCATGTCGTTTATGATGGATTTCATTGACGATCAGCGCAATCTTTTCTGGCTAAAGCTCGTTGGTTCAATAATGCTTTTACTCTTTGGTATCTGGACACTCCAATCTGACCCAAAGAAAATTGTTCGTCCACCACAAAATAGTAAAGGGAAAGGGACGCTTTTTCATAATTTCCTTACGGCCTTTTTTCTTACTATCTCAAATCCTCTCATTATCTTTTTATTCATAGCACTCTACAATATGCTAACATTTGTCATCCCAGATCAACCTCTGATGATGTGTGTAGGCTACATAAGTATCATGGTAGGAGCTATGATGTGGTGGTATGGACTCACTTATGTTCTCACAAAAGCCAAGAAGAGTTTTGGAGTACGTGGTATAATTAGGCTCAACCAAACAATTGGATGGGTTGTTGTTATTGTAGCTGTCAGCTACGCTTGTATGACAATTTTCCACCTGTCACTCTATTAAATTTTCTATTATGATTATTGCCAACAAGCTCCGTTCTTCAAACCGCGCGGAATATCTTCTCTATATGTGGCAAGTGGAAGATATCCTTCGTGCCTACCAATGTAACATTGATCGTATCAAGAGTGAATACTTGAATCGCTTTACTCTCACGCCTGAACAAGAAAAAGAAGTGGAAGAATGGTACAGAAATCTTTGCGAGATGATGATCAGTGAGGGGAAAAGAGAAAAAGGACATCTCCAAATCAATTGCAACACACTAGAGGGACTTATAGAAATCAATGCTCAACTATTGAAGTCTGAAAAGTTTCCTTACTATAAGAGTATGTATTATCGCGTTCTGCCTTATGTGATAGAAATTAGGGCTAAAGGAGAGAAGAAAGAAAAAAACGAAATAGAAACTTGTTTCGACATTCTCTATTGTACAATGTTGCTACGACTTCAGCACAAAGAGATTTCCGCCGAGACTCAAAAAGCAGTAACGGATATTTCGACACTGCTGGGACAACTATCCGACTATTTTCTAAAAAATCAAAAAGAAGCAATAGATTTCTAATATGAACATATTAGTTACAGGGAGCAATGGGCAGTTAGGTTCTGAAATTCGGCTTCAAGCACCACTTCACAAAGACTGGCATTTCTTTTTTACCGATGTTGAGGAACTCGATATTACAAAGCCTAAAGAGATTCAGACCTTTATTCAGATAAAGAAAATCAACATTATTATTAACTGTGCAGCTTTTACAGCGGTTGACAAAGCAGAAAGTCAAGAAGAACTTTGTGATCTACTAAACCATAAGGCTCCAGGTTATCTAGCAGAAGCTATTCAGAAAGTAGGAGGTTCGCTCATTCATATCTCTACAGATTATGTTTTTGATGGAACGAACCATATTCCTTACAAAGAAGATTTCCCAACTTGTCCTAATAGCGTTTATGGGTGCACAAAACTAAAAGGAGAAAAAGCTGTCATAACAGCTTGTCCTAGTGCTATCATCATTCGTACAGCATGGCTTTACTCCATTTTCGGCAATAACTTTGTGAAAACAATGATACGCCTAGGCAAGGAGAAAGAAGAATTAGGAGTCATCTTCGATCAAATCGGCACACCTACTTATGCTGCAGATTTAGCAAAAGTTATTTTAGATATCATAGAAAAGAGTCCTATCCCTGGCATCTATCACTTTTCGAACGAAGGAGTTTGTTCCTGGTACGACTTTACAAAAACTATACATCGGTTGGCTGGCATAAAAGATTGCCACATTAAGCCTCTCCACACAGAAGAATATCCTACACCTGCAAAACGTCCACATTATTCCGTTTTAGATAAAACTAAAATTAAAGACACCTTTGATATAGAAATTCCTTGGTGGGAAGATTCTCTCAAGATATGTATCGATAAACTGAAAAAATAACAGAACACACAACGCACCATATATATAATAATGAATCAGGAAATTGAACGCAGGCGAACATTCGCCATTATTTCCCATCCAGATGCGGGTAAAACGACACTAACTGAAAAGCTTCTACTTTTCGGTGGCCAAATTCAAGTAGCTGGCGCTGTCAAGAACAATAAGATTAAAAAGTCTGCTACATCGGATTGGATGGAAATAGAGAAACAACGTGGTATCTCTGTAACCACTTCTGTGATGGAGTTCGATTATGAGGGCTACAAAGTTAACATCCTCGACACTCCAGGTCATCAAGACTTTGCCGAGGACACGTTCCGCACACTAACAGCTGTCGATAGTGCAATCATTGTCGTTGACAGTGCAAAAGGTGTAGAAAATCAGACACGTAAATTGATGACGGTTTGCCGTATGCGCAAGACGCCAGTAATCATTTATATAAACAAGATGGACCGTGAAGGTCGTGACCCTTTTGATCTTCTTGATGAACTTGAACAAGAGCTGCAAATAAAAGTTCGCCCACTTTCTTGGCCAATCAATCAAGGACAGCGATTCAAGGGCGTCTATAATATCTATGAACAGAAACTCAATCTTTTCACTCCCGACAAACAGCACATCACAGAAAAGGTAGAAGTTGATATTCACTCTGATGAACTTGAAAAGCACGTTGGACAAGCTGATGCAGAAAAGTTACGTGAAGATCTCGAAATGGTAGATGGTGTTTATGATGAATTCAATCGCACAAACTACCTTAATGCTGAGGTTGCACCTGTTTTTTTTGGTTCTGCTCTCAACAATTTTGGCGTGAAAGAATTGCTCGATTGCTTTGTAGAGATTGCTCCTAGCCCTCGCCCTACTCAGGCTGAAGAGCGACAAGTAGTGCCCGATGAACCTAAGTTCACAGGTTTTATCTTCAAGATTACAGCAAATATCGACCCTAACCATCGCTCTTGTATTGCTTTTTGCAAAATTTGTAGTGGCAAGTTCACACGAAATATGCCCTATCTCCATGTGCGACAAGGCAAAATGGTACGTTTCTCCTCCCCTACTCAATTCATGGCGCAGCGCAAAAGCACCATTGATGAGGCATGGCCAGGTGACATCATTGGTTTGCCCGACAATGGGATTTTCAAAATTGGCGACACACTGACAGAAGGAGAAAATCTTCATTTCCGTGGCCTCCCCAGCTTCTCTCCAGAAATGTTCAAATACATAGAAAATGCTGACCCGATGAAAACAAAGCAACTTAACAAAGGTATCGAGCAGTTGATGGACGAAGGTGTTGCACAGCTATTTGTAAACCAGTTTAATGGACGAAAAATCATCGGCACAGTAGGACAACTTCAATTCGAGGTTATTCAGTATAGATTGGAAAACGAATATAATGCAAAATGCAGATGGGAACCGATTTCACTCTACAAAGCGTGCTGGATAGAAAGCGATGATGAAGCAGAACTTGAAAAGTTCAAACAACGCAAATATCAATATATGGCAAAAGATCGTGAGGGACGCGATGTATTCCTCGCTGATTCTAGCTATATGCTCACTATGGCACAACAAGATTTCGAACACATTAAGTTTCACTTTACAAGTGAGTTCTAAAACTTATTATACTCACAAACAAAACACGGACGCTTCTTTTGACTGCGCCCGTGTTTCATATTTATAATAGCGGGATTATTCATATTCAGTATAGCTATGGCAATCTACATATCAATCAAATATTTATTCAAAGGAAAAACATAAAATGCCCTCTGAAAAATAAGAAGTTCGTTTCATCCCATCCCCCAAACGAAAGATATAAGAGGAAAGAAAATTCTTATCCATTTAGAAAGAAATACTTCTATTTCGTTATATGTGATCTCGCATACGTTCAATGCAGTAGAAGCTACTTGATTACGGGCAATAAATAATTATCCCACTTTGTCATATTGCTTTTTTAATGTAATTTCGCGCAACCACTTTTGACTTCTATGAGTAACAAGAAATTTCAGAAAACGACATCAGAAGAGAGAGCTCTTCTTGAGCGTCCCAGACCGCTTCCTCGCGAATGGCAGGAAGATATTCGGCAAGCCGTTGAAGTAATGAACCGTGGCGGTATTATTCTCTATCCCACTGATACCATTTGGGGATTGGGTTGCGATGCCACTAATGAGGAAGCTGTCAAAAAGATCTATGAAATCAAACACAGAGTTGATTCTAAAGCACTCATTACTCTTGTCGACTCCGAAGCAAAAGTACAGTTCTACGTTCGTGAGGTACCCAATGTGGCTTGGGACGTTATAGAACTCAGCACAAAACCCACAACGATTATTTACGATGGAGCGCGCAATCTTGCAGCTAATTTGTTAGCCGAAGACGGTAGCGTAGGCATTCGCATTACAAAAGAGCCTTTTAGTAAGCAGCTATGTTTTCGCATGAAGCGAGCAATTGTTTCCACCTCTGCTAATATCAGCGGAGAACCCTCTCCCCATAAATTTCGTGACATTTCTGATGAAATTTTAGACGCAGTTGATTACGTATGCACCAGCCGCCGTAGCGAGAAAAGTAATCCGCCAGCCTCAAGTATTATCAAATTAGGAGCAGGCGGTCTGGTGAAAGTCATTCGCAGATAACCTCATTTGAGTTGCCATTTATGGAAATTATCCTCAAAAGCTTTAACATCTGGAGAGAGAAGCACCTCAGTGCACGCCAATTTCTGCTCTTGCTAGCATTCCTTGCTGGCATAGGCGCAGCTCTGGCTGCACAGTTCCTCAAGTGGCTTATCAGTGAAATAGAATTTCTACTCACCTATCAATTCGACACTACTCGAGCGCAGTGGCTCTATCTTGTCTATCCGATTATTGGCATCCTGCTAACGGCACTCTTTATTAAGTATGTCGTCAAAGACAACATTGGGCACGGTATCACGAAGATTCTTTATGCCATCAGTCGGCAGCGCGGACACATTAGGCAGCACAACTGTTGGTCGAGTGTCATTGCTTCAAGTATAACAATTGGCTTTGGTGGCTCTGTTGGAGCTGAGTCACCTGTCGTGCTGACGGGCGCAGCAATAGGCTCCACCTTGGGAAACACATTCAAATTGGACCATCGTACCTTAATGATACTGGTGGGGTGTGGTGCATCGGCTGCCATTGCTGGCATCTTTAAGGCACCTATTGCTGGCGTAGTTTTCACATTGGAAGTTTTGATGTTGGATATGACGATGTCTTCTATCGTTCCGCTTCTGATTTCTGCCTTAACTGCAACTTGCGTCACCTATTTTCTAACAGGTACGGAAGCAATGTTCAATTTCCACCTCAATGCTCCCTTTGTGGTAGAGCGTATTCCTACCTCTATATTGCTCGGCATCGTTTGCGGCTTACTATCACTCTACTTCACTAGAGCTATGAGTTCCTTTGAACAAGTGTTTGGACGCATCAATAATCTATACTATAAGGTAGCACTTGGAGGTATAACCCTAGCTATCCTCATTTATTTCTTTCCTTTGCTTTATGGTGAAGGCTATGAAACAATTAGCCATATCATCAATGCCAAGAGTCTAACAGACTTAGATAGACTGATGAACAACTCTCTCTTTTATGGACATCCAGAGCTATTATTACTTTATCTATCACTCACTATCATCGTAAAAGTGTTTGCTACCACGGCTACAAATGGTGGCGGTGGTTGTGGCGGTACTTTTGCCCCTAGTCTCTTCTTGGGGTGCTTAATGGGCTTTGTATTCTCCTGCGGTTGGAACGAGTTTCATCCATTTGACATATATCTACCATTCCAAAACTATGCACTTTTAGGTATGGCAGGTTTGATGAGTGGAGTGTTCCATGCACCATTGTTAGGCGTATTCCTCATTGCAGAGCTAACAGGGGGATATGATATGTTTGTTCCACTACTTATTGTAAGTGCTGTATCCTTCATCACTATCAATATTTTTGAGAGGCATAGTATATACGCCATTCGTCTTGCTCGTCGAGGCGATTTGCTCACGCACCATATAGACCAAAGTATCTTAACATTGATGTCTCTAGAATCTGTTATAGAGAAAGAACGCCCCACGTTCTCTCCCGACACTCGATTGGGGCAAATAGTACAAACCATCTCAACCACAGGAGGAGAAGATTTTGCTGTAACAGACCGAAAAGGTACACTATTAGGAATCATCAACTTGCGCAAAATCCGCAAATTTATTTTCCGTAGCGAGCTCTATCGTCTCTACACTGCTGAACAACTCATGCAACAACCTGCTGCCGTTCTAAATGTGGACGATACGATGCAAACCGTCATGGACAAATTTCAAGGTAATGAGGCAGAAGTTCTTCCCGTCCTCCGAGCTAATCATACGTTTGCAGGTTTTGTATCAAAGACTCATGTTTATAGCTCTTACCGACAACTCATCAAAGATTTCTCACAAGAATAATAATGACAAAAGAAGATTTAAGAATCGTATATATGGGCACTCCCGATTTTGCTGTGGAGAGTCTACGTCGCCTTGTGGAAGGTGGCTATAATGTTGTGGGAGTGATCACTATGCCCGACAAGCCTATGGGGCGTCATCAGGATCAACTCTCGCAATCGGCGGTTAAGAAATATGCCGTAGAGCACGGATTAAGGCTGCTCCAACCTGTGAAACTGAAAGATCCTAACTTTATTGAAGAGCTTCGTTCACTAAAAGCGGACTTGCAAATTGTAGTAGCATTCAGAATGCTACCTGAAATAGTATGGGCTATGCCACGCTTAGGAACGTTCAACCTCCATGCTTCACTCCTTCCGCAATATCGCGGAGCAGCCCCTATAAACTGGGCTGTTATCAACGGCGACACTGAAACAGGCATCACTACCTTCTTCCTTCAGCAGGAAATTGATACGGGGAATATCATCCAGCAAGTGAAAGTTCCCATTCTCGATACAGATAATGTAGAGGATGTACACGACAAACTCATGGTACTGGGTGGCAATCTCGTATTAGAAACAGTCGACAATATCATAGCCGATAATGTGCGTCCCATTCCTCAAGATCAGTTCGCCTCTGAAAAGCCTTTACGCCCAGCTCCAAAAATTTTCAAAGAAACCTGTAAAATTGATTGGACATGCGGTGTTAAGCGCAGCTATGATTTCATTCGTGGTCTCTCCCCCTATCCTGCAGCTTGGACTACTCTTGTAGCTAATGGAAAAGAGCAGATGCTGAAAATATTCAAGACCGAAAAAGAATTTTGCTCTCCCACAGATCCTATTGGTACAGTTGTTTTGGACGGAAAGAAATCTATGAAAGTTGCCCTCGAAGATGGCTACTTAAACCTGTTAGAAATCCAACTTGCTGGTAAGAAACGCATGCATGCTGAAGATTTTCTCCGTGGTTTCCATGCAGAAGACGTTTTTGTAAAATAGAATCTTAGTTTGACAAAGCAAAGGAATATTCTACAAAGAATAGATGAAGGCTACAATCACTCCACAGATTGTAGCTTTTATTATCTACGAAGCAAGTATATTAACGTTGTTGGTTGATATTTATAGCCCTCGAAAGCATTTCCTATCGTTCGAGGGCTATTATTAAGAAAAACACAACAGTGTGTTACTGTGTGATATTTTACAATCCTTTTGCTGTTAAGAGAGTATCCATTTGTTGCTGGAGCTCCTGAGCTTTTTGGGCAGCTACTTCGGCATAGTCCTCTTCTGAACTTGCATAGATGATACCGCGAGAGGAATTGACAAGGAGGCCACACTCGGAAGTCATACCGTATTGGCATACTTCTTCAAGACTTCCACCTTGAGCTCCTACACCTGGAACAAGCAGAAAATTATTTGGCGCAACACGCCGAATGTCTTCAAAGAGACGACCTTGGGTAGCACCAACAACATACATCATACGGTCAGCATCTGCCCATTGCTGGCTGACGCGGAGCACTTTTTCAAACAAACGTTCGCCATGACAATCCTCCGTTAATTGGAAATCGTGACTACCTTTATTGCTCGTCAGCGCTAAAAGTATGACCCATTTGTCGGGATATTGCAAAAATGGTGTAACACTGTCTTCTCCCATATAAGGAGCGACAGTCAGGGCATCAACATTCATCTCTTCAAACATCCCACGAGCATACATCGCACTCGTGTTACCAATGTCCCCACGCTTAGCATCGGCAATGACAAGATGGTTGGGATATTCTGCCTTGATATACTTGATCGTATCTTCTAAAGCCTTCCAACCTTCCAAGCCAAAGCATTCATAAAAAGCTAAGTTTGGCTTGTATGCCACGCAGTATGGAGCAGTAGCATCAATTATAGTTTTGTTGAAAGTAAAAATAGGGTTGTCACCTTTCAAGACACACGCGGGCATTTTTTTAAGGTCTGTATCCAGACCTACGCAAAGGAAACTACGTCGCTCGCGTATTTGGTGAATGAGTTGTTGCTTATTCATTTTTATCTTTATGTTTATAGAAGAGTAAATAGCCATGCACAGAAAGGCTCTTATCTTTAGTGTCTAATTTCTTCGATTCAGAATAGAAAGAGATATTAGTAACCAAAAGATTTACATTCTTATGCCGAGTTGGAACGATAAGAGGTTTGATAGGAGTTTGTAACTTGGACCATTTCTTAATATCTGAAAGATGGAAGGGCACAAAGTATTCATGCTCTTTTCCAGCTTCTTCTATAGTTTGAGAAACGACCATTATATCAGTGGTGCGAACGGAATCAGCAACATCACTACTATACACATCAAATGCAGCTATACGTTCTACTCCCGCAGGAATAGTGAAAACATCGCCCTCCACCTGAAAATCATAATTAACGCTTGATGTATCGGCAACTTCTTTATCCCACAAATTAACATCCTTCGTGATAAACTCTTTTACTGCCGAAGAACCAATATTATAATGAAGATAGCTCAGTTTTTCCACCAACATACTATGCTGCTCATAAGGAAGCGTTTTCACATAAGTATCTAAGGCTTCATCATCCATCGGTAATTTTGGTTTCTTCACGCTATTCTCGATGATTTCTCTCACCTGACTCGCCAGTACACGCTGTGTAACATTCACAAAATTCCAAGGTCCAACAGAGGAAAGCACAAAAAGAATGCTGAAAGATAGCAAAATAGCCTTGATTTTCAGCGAGCGTGTAAAGATGAGATACACACAGATGCCATAACACCAAAGATTGAAAAGCAGGAGATAAAGGCGCATGTAAGTAATACCGTAATCGTTTAGACGCTTCGCTATTCCCACTGTCATTAAAACAAGCAAAGGCAAGATAAGAAGTGGCATCCATCGACAACACAACTTATCAAACTTATTTGGAGTTTCTTGCATCCGCGCTGGATAAAGCAATGTGATAAGTAAGATCACACCTATCACCAAAATGCTAACAGGAACGGAAACCCAGCCAACGGGCAAAGTCCACATCGCAAGAATACGAGCAGCATAAACATAAAGCACAATTGCGTAGATCAGCAAGAGCGGAGCCAACAGAAAGCGTGCAAAAATATTTAGAATCTGAACGGAGTGCAGCGTATAATTGTGCTTTTTCTCTCCATAGGGCTGTTGCAAGAGAAAAAGGAACACAGGCAATAGCAAAGCAGCAATAAAGGAGGTATCAACATATACTTTCCAAGAGATATCTATATTGAATAGTACATCTAGCATCCAATAGAGCAAGGACATTCCTCCCTGAAGTATGCCACCAATAATTATAGATACAATAGCTGTAGCAAGCGTGTAAAACGAAAAGTTCCAATATGGCAAATCATTCTTTGAACGGAAGAAAGAACATACTAAAACGCTCAAACCAAAAGATGTAACTAGTGAGAGATTACTCACAAAATGTTCTACGCTGAAATCAGACACATTATAGAGGTAGATAGCATTAACTACCCAAAGTGCTTGAAGAACTCCAAAGACTGTCCAACGTAACCACTTCCGCCGTACTTCTTCACCCCACAATTGTAAAGAGAGCGACAATACAGCTCCACTACTCAAAAAATAGACAGCAACCTGCCACCAACGTTGTGCTTCCAAATTTTCAATATGGACTCCACATAAGAGTAATACAGCCAACACACAAACCTCGAGTAATGGCAACCAGAAGCGACGCCACAAACGCTGAAGAGATTCGGCCGACAGCATATCCAAGTATTTGTTGATAAACTTAAACATAACTGCTTTTTTAATGGTTAATAATAAATTTACATTTCTGTTTCTTTCAAACGCTCTGCATTCTCCGCCACGATGAGATGATCAATGCAATCTTGAATATCTCCATCCATGAAAGCAGAAAGATTATATATGGTGTAGTTGATACGATGATCCGTGATGCGCCCTTGAGGATAATTATAGGTACGAATCTTGGCTGAACGGTCACCCGTAGAAACAAGCGACTTACGACGATTGGCAATGTCGTCAACATACTTCTGATGCTCGTGGTCGTAGATATAAGTACGCAAACGAGCTAACGCACGCTCTTTATTCTTAGGCTGATCACGCGTTTCGGTACACTCAATCAAAATCTCCTCCACTTCACCCGTATTGGGATTCTTCCAATTGTAGCGCAAGCGCACACCAGATTCCACCTTGTTCACGTTCTGACCACCAGCTCCTGAACTACGGAACGTGTCCCATTTGATTTCACCTTCGTGAATTTCTACATCGAAAGGCTCTGCTTCGGGCAACACGGCCACCGTAGCCGCAGAGGTATGAACACGTCCCTGTGTTTCTGTGGCTGGTACACGCTGAACACGATGTACACCACTTTCATATTTCAGCACTCCGTAGACATCTGCGCCCGTTACTGAAATAACAATTTCCTTGAAACCACCAACAGCTCCTTCTGAGGCAGAACTAACTTCAAAGGTCCATCCCTTTGTCTCGCAAAACTTAGAATACATACGAAAAAGGTCACCAGCAAAGAGCGCAGCCTCATCACCGCCAGTACCAGCACGGATTTCGAGAATGGCATTCTTACCATCTTCTGGATCTTTTGGCACAAGCATCAGCTTTATTTGTTCTTCCAGCTCGGGGATCTGTGCTTCGCACGTAGCCACCTCCTCTCGAGCCATTTCTTTCATCTCTGGATCGCTCTCATTGAGTAAGATATCCTTACTTTCTTCCAGATTCGCCAACAAATGCGCATACTTCTCACGTGCATCCATCAGATCTTCCAAATCTTTATATTCCTTCGTCAAGCGAACATAACGTTGCTGGTCGGCTATGACATTAGGGTCTGTAATGAGTGTTGAGACTTCGTCGAAGCGGCCACGCAGGCCATCGAGCTTCTCAAGTATAGAATTATTTGACATAAGCTGTTATTAGAAAATCTCGGAAGTCTAACGAAGCAGACTATCCGAGATGTTCGAAAATCAATAATTAAACGTGCCGAATTCGCTCTGAATGGTCAAACTGCGTTTGCCATCTTCGATACGGCCAACAATTTGAGCGTCGATATTGAAACTTTTGGAGATTTCAATAACCTTATCAGCATCTTCAGGGGCAAGATAAATCTCAAGGCGATGTCCCATATTGAACACTTTATACATTTCCTGCCAATCCGTTTGACTTTGCTGCTGAATAGCACGGAAGAGAGGAGGAACAGGGAACATATTGTCTTTGATAACACGACAATTTTCGCCAACGAAATGCAACACCTTTGTTTGCGCACCTCCCGTACAATGCACCATACCATGAATGCGCGGACGGAGTTCATCAAGCAAACGCTTCACTACAGGGGCATACGTTCTCGTAGGACTCAGCACGAGTTTTCCTGCATTAACGGGTGCACCATCCACTTCGTCCTCCAAACAGAAAGTCCCGCTATAGACAAGTTCTTCAGGAACAGCATGGTCGTAGCTCTCGGGATATTTCTCAGCCAGATACTTAGCAAAAACATCATGACGGGCACTCGTCAAACCATTAGAGCCCATCCCGCCATTATATTCTTTCTCGTAAGTGGATTGTCCGCAACTGCTCAAACCTACAATAACGTCGCCTGGACGAATATTGGCATTGTCGATAACATCGCTACGCTTCATTCGACACGTTACCGTACTGTCCACAATTATCGTACGAACCAAGTCGCCCACATCAGCCGTTTCACCTCCGGTAGCATAAATACCTACGCCCATATCACGCATTTGTTGGAGAAGTTCATCAGTACCATTTATAATGGCACTTATTACCTCGCCAGGAATGAGCATTTTGTTGCGACCTATCGTACTGGAAACAAGTATATTGTCTACCGCGCCCACACAGAGCAAGTCATCCGTGTTCATTATGAGTGCGTCTTGCGCAATACCTTTCCATACGCTCACATCGCCAGTTTCTTTCCAATACAGATAAGCCAAAGATGATTTGGTACCAGCACCGTCAGCGTGCATGATATTACAGTAGTCTGGATCGCCTCCTAAAATATCTGGAATGATTTTACAAAAGGCTTGAGGAAAAAGTCCCTTGTCGATATTCTTAATAGCATTATGTACGTCTTCTTTCATAGCCGAGACGCCGCGAGCCATATAACGATTGTTCATATAATAAATGAAAACTTAGGAAAATTAGAACTCTACTTTCGGTGCATTTTGTGCAGCAGCATCTGCTTCAAACTTATTCTTTGTTTGGAAGCCACAAATATTAGCAATGAGGTTAGAAGGAAATGTACGAACCTTCACATTGTAGGATTGAACGGACTCATTATAACGTTTCCGGCTCTCATTGATACGATTCTCTGTTCCCTCCAATTGTGCTTGTAATTCCATAAAATTTTCGTTAGCCTTGAGTTGGGGATAGTTCTCGCTAACGGCAATGAGTTTGCCGAGTGCACTTCCCAGCTCGCCTTGCGCAGCTTGATACTCCTTGAGCTTCTCAGGCGTCAAGTTCTCTGGATTAACCGTGATTTGAGTTGCCTTTGCACGTGCTTCAACCACTTCTTTGAAAGTCTGCTCCTCATGCTTGGCATAACCTTTCACGGTATTTACAAGATTAGGAATTAAGTCAGCTCGACGTTGGTATTGTGTCTGCACATTGGCCCAAGCCGTAGAGACATTTTCATCTTCTTGAACCAATCCGTTGCGCACTATGACTCCCCAAAGCAGACAAAGGCCTATAACAGCCAAGAAAGAGAGCAAAACAATCATGCTCTTCGGTAAAACGCTTATACTTTTCATTTTTGCAATATTTATTTATCGAGTTAATAAGTCTTTTAGAACATAGGAAGATATTGCTCCTCTACAGAAGGGTAAAGCTTTGAAGCCATCCTATCAGAAAGATCCACCAGCACCTCCTCCGCCAAAGGAGCCACCACCAAAGGAACCGCCAGAAAAACCTCCACCGCCTCCGCTACCACTGCCAAGACCACCACCAAAGAAAGGAGGAAAAACAGAAATAGGATGATGATTCCCGTTCCCATTGTTGGGATCTTCGTGTGTATATTCAGTGTGTCCACAAACGGAGCAACGCCACAATGTGCGTATGCGCCATTTCCCATTGACTTTCACATAAGTTTGTTGAACTTTACGCATCTGTCTTTTGCCGCAGTTCGGACATTTTCGTTTAGGCTGGGCTGCCGCGATGAAAGCAAACAGAAGTACTCCTATAAAGATGGCAACAAACGCTCCCATAAGAGGATTTTCCTCTTCCGACTTTTCAGCTTCAAGGCTCTCATCGCCATTCATATACCCCACTAAAGCGTCAACACTCTTCAGCATAGCATTGTCCCAGTCCCCTTTTTTCAAGAGAGGTTTCATTATTCGATTCTCCACACGCGAGCAGATAGCATCGGGTAGAGTTCCTTCCAATCCCTCACCAGTGAGGATATAGAATTTCCTATCCGTTGTTGCCAAAACAATAACAAGCCCTGTGTTTTGCTTTTTACTACCAATGCCATATTTACTCGCCAAGTCCATACCAAACTGATACGCATCGGCATTTTCAACACGCTCTACAGCAACAACGATAGCTTGTACACCACGCGTTTGCTCAAGAGCCACTAATTTTTGATTGATAGAATCTTCTATAGCAGGCGAAAGCACTCCATCAGGATTACACACATGATGAGAAGCATTCTGCAAATAAGGCATCGGAAGGTTTTCGGGCGTCCATACTTCAGCCCGACAGAAAAAAGGTATCAACAAAAGAAGCAAGAGAAGCTTACTTTTTATTGTTGCATAAAAGCGCAAGAAATAAGATGTCTCTTGCGTTGTCGGTAGCTTTTGATAATCCATAAAATGGAATCTATTCTTTTTACGAGTGCTAAGATACGGGAAAATGCAAATACTACCAAATTTTTCCGACCAGCAAAGAGATATAATAGGCGAAAAGAGATATTCAATAATACAAGAATCATAGAAAAATATTACTTTCTCTACTATTTTACTTACCTTTGCGCCCCACTCACCAGTTTCACTTTTGAAAACCCGAATAACTAATTTATAATTTCTTACAAACATCATCATACATGAAAAGAACTTTTCTTTTTGCCCTACTATTAAGTATGGCAACAATGCTTTTGGCGCAAATTCCGAGTGGCTACTACAATACAGCTTCTGGAAAGTCGGGACAAGAACTCAAAACCGCCCTCTTCAAAATTATTGGGCCGCACACCGATGTAGGCTATGGTGGACTCTTCACCGTCTACCAGAAGTCAGACATTCGCCCTGATGGCAAGATCTGGGATATGTATTCTGGCACCACCAATTATTCCATCGACGATCACAATGGAAGTTATAGTAAAGAGGGAGATATGTACAACCGTGAGCACAGCGTACCCCAAAGTTGGTTTCAGAAGGCTTCGCCCATGAAGAGTGACGCTTTCCATGTCGTTCCAACGGATGGATATGTCAATAATCGCCGTGAAAATTTCCCCTTCGGTAATGTTTCTGCACCTACTTACACCTCAAACGGAGGTTTCTCAAAGGTGGGTCGCTGCGCCAATCCTGGCTACTCAGGCACAGTGTTTGAGCCCAACGATGAATACAAGGGCGACTTTGCTCGCATCTATTTCTATATGGCAACGTGCTATGAGAATCGTATCGGCTCTTGGGGAGGCGTTTTTGGAAAAGGCACTTATCCTGGCATTGCTCAATGGGAGCTTGATGTCCTTCTGAAATGGGCCAAGGAAGATCCTGTGAGCAAAAAGGAAATAGACCGCAACAATGCTGTTTACAAGTTCCAGCACAATCGTAATCCTTATGTAGATTTCCCTGGACTTGAGCAATACGTATGGGGAGAAAAGAAGGGCACAAACTTTGACCCTGCCAACTATAACGGATCAACTACGCCCTCTGAAGCAAACGCTCCTGCAGCTCCTGTCTTCAGCCTAGGCAGTGGCGAAGTAGCGGCAAATACTGTTGTTACTATCTCTATTCCAACAGCAGGTTCTACACTCGTCTACACCATTAACGGAGGCAGCGAGCAAACTGCCACATCTACAGTTACATTGACTATCAGTCAGGCGACAACGATTTCTGCTTACACCACAAAAGACGGACACAAGAGTGGCATCATCACGCGCAGTTGGACCGTTGAAAGCATTGCTCCTCAACCTACTGGCGAGAATCTTTGGGTACGCGTAAATAGTGCTTCTCAACTCAAAGCAGGCAGCCGCTACCTCATTGTTTGTGAGGGTGAAAGCCGAGCTATGAGCGCACAGAGTTCTACCGACTATCGCACAGAGACAAACATCTCCTTTGTTGATGGTACGATTCAGACAGAAGTAAATGCTTCTGGCAAACCCTATGCTTTCAAATTGGGAGGCCAGAACAATGCTTGGACACTCCTTGACGAAGTGGACAACGTATATCTCTCACTCGAAGTGGACAAGAATAAAATTAACACGAATCAAAGTGCAACGACCACTTCTGCTCAGTGGACCATTACTCTGACTGGTGGCGACACACGCATTGCCAACGTAGCCAATAATCGTCGCGAAATTCGCTACAACTCTTCAGCTTCGCGCTTCTCCACCTACACGCAAGGTCAACATCCTATTACACTCTATGTTGAAAGCCCCACAACTGGCGTCAATACAATGAGCCTCAACACGAAAGGAGTAAATGTCTACGATACTACAGGCCGTTTGATTCTCCGCAACGTGAATCCTACACAAACCAACTTTAATCTCCCCGCTGGTATTTATATCATTGGTGGTCGCAAGATTATAGTTCGATAAACAGCGTCCTAAATTTTTCTCAAAAACAATCCCCACATCTTTCAGCCGCATAGGCTTTGGATGTGGGGATTTTCATTCTACAGAAAAGGGGAACACTCCCAATCAGAAAATCATATAGCACTGATATACAACAACATAAGCAATGCTAAAAATATCCTTATTGCGTCAGCTGACACAATAAGGATGTCAGCTGATTTCCTTATTGTATTTTCAAATACAATAAGGAAATTTTTAGATAGAATAGGAGTATCGTAATCCCCTCTTTATACATCAATAAATAGCCAGTAAAATAGGGTTCAAACCATTGAGTAAAACGAGCATTGATAGGCTCTTTTTCCTCCACTCTATCTAAAGTCTATTGACAAAGTCAATAAATGTCTTTATTTACTCTGAAGGATAATTATACTTCTCACGTTCTCTCCCCTCTTTTGTTTTGTGTGCATCAAAATGATACTTAAATGTCAACGAAACAAAATGGTTCATAGTGCCATAGATGGTTTCAGTACGACTATAAGCAGATACATCTGTGAAGAAAAGACGTCGCTGATTGAGAATATCATCGACCGAGAGTGTGAGATGAGCCTTCCCATGTAAGAATCCCCAATCTATGTTGGAATCCCAGATAAAGCGTGGACGATTCATGGCAGGAACGACATAGCCATGATAACCTTGAACTCGGAAATTGGTTTGAAATGTCCAGTTGGGTATTTTATAACGAGCTGTGAAATTCGCAAAATAGGACCCCAAGCGATTATTGTAGTTGAATGTCTCACTATTGTTGCGATAGCTAAAAGAATAAGAGCTAGCCAACTCTAAGAGCAATTTTTGGCTTTCATAAACCAAATTGGGGCGGAAACTAAACTGCGTTTGCTGAGAACGATTCAAAGCAGAGATAGGTGCCAGAGGAGTAGCCGTTAGATAACCATAGCTACGAATCAGAGAAACACTGCTTCTTCCGCCCATTGTGAAATAGTCCGACAAAGCACGCTGATAACTGCCGCCGAACACCCACTCATAACCTCCGCGTACATTGATGGGACGAGAGCGATAGACTCCCGTTGTAGAGTCGTAAGAAAAGAGAGTCCCGATAGGATTCACAAAGCGTCGGTAATCAGCCGTGAACTGAAAACTCTGTACAGAACGGGCAATATTTCCTAAAAACGAAAGCGAAACATGGTGAGTGTAACTATCTTTCAAGTTCGGGTTGCCTTCCGTGATATACAGCGGATTTGAAGTGTCCACCCAAGCTATTTGGCTAAGTTGGTCTGCGGGAGTAGCAGAGTATTCATAGCCCCCCTTCAACGTGACTCCTTTTCGAATTTTCCATTGTACAAAAAATTCTGGTTTAACATACCAATCACGACGTGTGGAAGTAGTATCCACTCTTCCACGCAAATAGTTAAGTTGACGGTGCAGATTCTGTACTTCGAGAGATGGAAAGAATTGGAAATTGGCCACATTCCACGTTGCGTCAAGACTGATTTTCTGCGAATTGCCGATATCGCGACGACGATAAGAATTATTCACGTCACGAACCCGATTAAGAGAATCATGAGGAAAGGGAGACAAACCATCATAAGAGGGCAAATCGCTCAGCCTATAAAGATCCTCACGAACAAAACCACGCTCATGGTCATACTCATACTTCGCTGAAAGTCTACAATTACGCCCGAACCAACGCTCATAGCTTACAAACGCTTCTAGGTTTGAAGAATGAGATGGAGTGCGCCCATATTGTACCTCGCTAATAGGAGCACGCGACACATAGGATATGTCGCGATTGAGCAACTCACGAACAACTCCGCTCTTACCTCCTGCATTCATACCAATTTCCAGCTGACTCTTGTCGGCAAAGAAATGTGTCCATTTAAATTTTCCCTGTACGCTTGACGCATCCTCGCGCGTAGTTTGCCGCGTGTCAGAGTTGACCGTTCTTATGACCAATAGTGCTGGAAGACTGGAATGCAAAGGATTATCGACAAGCGAATAAGGGTCGGCACTATAAACGCCATAAAGCGTATTATCAACATGATTTTCTTTACTATATCCCGCTTCAAACGAATAGGACAAAGAGTTGGCTGAATCTGGATTCCATTCACCTTCCAACATAAACTTAGGGTCAAAGACATTCTTACGCACATAGTGGTCAGTTAACTGGAAAGTTCTATCTTGGTTAGGAAAGAATGTTTCTTCAGTTTTATGCGTATTCTGCCAAGTATCCGTCCGGCCGATATTCAGAAAAGGAGAAATATAACTAGCCTGAGAGTCCTCTCCTTTTTGATGTTTATAGCCCAAAGCACCAAAGAGCTGTCGGCCAAAAGGAGAGTAAGAACCTGTCATTGAATT
Source organism: uncultured Alloprevotella sp. (assembly GCF_963536905.1). Classification (NCBI taxonomy): domain Bacteria; kingdom Pseudomonadati; phylum Bacteroidota; class Bacteroidia; order Bacteroidales; family Prevotellaceae; genus Alloprevotella; species uncultured Alloprevotella sp. The sequence goes on from NZ_CAUTBW010000010.1 coordinate 45,530, forward strand.
GCTAAAACTTTTTTCCAATACATGATTTGCCAAATTATCCCAGTTGAACACTGCTAAGACAGGGTCATGGATTGAAAGATAAGTGGCATCAAGATTCACCTGCGCCCGTTTGGGCGTTTGCCCTGTTAAAGAAGCCGTGCCATACCACTTATCAAGGAAACCAGGCTTAATAGTAATATCGAGAACATGATCTTCCGCTCCATCGTCCTTACCTGTGCGTTCCTTCATTTTTGAGGCTTTGTTATAAGCCTTGATATTCTCAACAGCTTCTACTGGCAACTGCTGCGTCAGCAAATCATTGTTGGCCATCATAGGTTGCCCATTCATCAAAATGCGAATGGGCTTATCCATCCAGTAGAGTTGCCCGTCTTTGATGGTAACTCCCGGTAGCTTCTTTATGAGTTCTTCTAAACGAGCACCTTCACTGAGGTTGAAAGCTGCAGGATTGAACACAACTGTATCTCCACGCATTGTAAAACGCTTTGCATGACCTTGAACCACAGCACTCTTCAATAAAACATCGGAAGGATCTATGGCAATATCACCAATGTGTATCGTATCATTTCCTCCTAAATCACCCGCTACAAATCGCCGAATAGTAGTTTTATATCCCACCATTGTAGCGCGGAGCGTGGCCATACCCATTGCGTCCGTAGAGAAGTTTCCCAAACTATCAGTCATAGTATTTATCACGAAACTCATTCTATCCACTTTCGATTCAACAGCCACAACTGCTTCCTCTAAAGGTTGCTTGGTCAAGGCATCAATCACTCGGCCGACGACAACATCTGCAGCAACTGGCACAGATAGCATGGCCAACAGCATTACCATAAAGATTTTTCGTGAAGTTTTCATAGACTTTTGTTTTGCGCAAATGTAAGTTTTTTTTTAAGCAAAACAAGAATTCTAATAAAAAAGATAGAATAGAATTACATTTATCTGTATAAATGCACTAATATATATCGTGAAGGACAACAGACAGAAGGACTAACTTTCGTGCCAGAAATCCCACGCCACAAGGGCTTGAACATGGAGCATCTCAAGGCCATTCTTCACCACAGCTCCATGGGCTGCTCCGCGAGTCATAAACTGAGTTTGCTCGGGATTATAAACCAAATCGTAAAGAAGGTGTTGAGGAGTAAGCGAAGCGTAAGGAATGGCAGGTGCCTCATCTATGTGCGGAAACATTCCAACAGGAGAGCAGTTAACAATAACGGTATGCTCAGCCATAATATTCGGAGTAAGTTCTTCATAAGTCAGCTGCCCAGGTTTCTTACTCCTGCTGACGAAAGTAGAGGAAATGCCGAGTTGCTGAAGACCATACACAACAGCTTTAGAAGCTCCGCCTGTTCCAAGAATCAGTGCCCGTTTGTGAGAAGGATTGAGCAGCGGAGCTATTGAACGACTAAAGCCTACAACATCACTATTGTAGCCGTACAGATGAGTACCATCGGCATCGTGGCTTACACGAATGACATTGACTGCTCCAATGGCTTTGGCCTCTTCCGAGATTCTGTCGAGCATTGGCAGGACGGCTTGCTTGTGAGGTATAGTGACGTTCAAACCTCTCAACTGCGGATCTTGAACGATGTCTAACAAATCCTCAGCCTTGACAATTTCATAGTTCGTATAAACAGCTGCAATGCCTTCTTTCTCAAATTTCTCTGAAAAGAAACGAGCAGAAAAGGAATGTCCCAAAGGATAACCAATCAAGCCGTAGTGCTCCGTCATTTCGTTGCAGTATAGAGAGTGCTCAAACCAAAGGTGAAGCGCTTAAATCGAACGTCCTTAAAACCTGCTTTTTGCAGAATCTTCTGCATTTCCTCGCCTTGCGGGAATGCCTCCATCGAAGCGGGGAGATAGTGATATGCCTTTGTATCTTTTGATATGAACCGCCCAACCAGCGGCATGAGTACGTGAGAATACAATCCGAACACTTGCTTCATCGGGAAAGAATGAGGCGTAGTGAGTTCGATGATAACAAGGCGGCCACCTTCTCTAAGAACCCGGTGCATCTCACAAAGTCCACGGTCGAGATCCTCAAAGTTTCGGACACCATAAGCCACCGTCACAGCATCGAAAGCATTGTCGGGCAAAGACAGGTTCATACAGTCTTCCTTTTGAAACTTTATAACGTCAGAAAGGCCTGCTTCTGCAATTTTGCGACGTCCCACTTCCAACATTCCTTCACTAAGATCCACACCCAAAAGCTGCTCTGGCTTTAACCGACGAGTAGCCAGCAAAGCAAAATCTCCGGTTCCTGTTGCCACATCAAGAATCTGCTTGGGAGCATAAGGCAAAAGAGTATCAATAGCTGTATTGCGCCAATAGCGATCAAGGCCTAATGATAAGGAGTGATTAAGAAGATCATAAGTAGGAGCTATATTATCAAACATTTTCTCTACTTGTTCACCTTTTCGACCTTCTTCACTGTAGGGTTTTATCTTCTCTTGGTTATACATCTTCTTTAGAATGCGTTTTAGAATAGAGACAATAAAAAATTAGAAAAGATTACGAGATGCGAGCAATGGGTGTATGAGAACAAACTCCATGCCTCGCACCTCGTAAGCTTATGAATATAATTATAAGAAGGGAGTTATTTCAAGTAGGCTGCAACATTTTGCTCAATACGTTCTGCAAGACCTTCGCTCTCGTCACCTTCAAACTTCTCGCCTGTAATGTGCTCGTAGAGCTCTATATAGCGTTCACTAATACTACGAACAATTTCGTCCGTCATTTCGGGAACTTGTTGTCCTTCCTTACCCTGGAAACCATTTTCCATTAACCATTCACGAACAAACTCCTTAGAGAGTTGCTTCTGAGGCTGACCTGCTTCAAAACGCTCTTCATAGCCTTCACTATAGAAATAGCGAGAAGAGTCGGGAGTATGGATTTCGTCCATCAAATAAATCTCTCCATTGTGAAGTCCGAATTCATATTTCGTATCTACGAGAATCAAACCGCGCTTTGCCGCAATCTCACTACCACGTTTAAACAACGCCATAGTATATTTCTCCAAGACAGCATATTCTTCAGGCGTTGCTAGACCACGAGCCAGAATCTCTTCCTTAGAAATATCTGCATCGTGCTCCCCTATCTCAGCCTTGGTAGTAGGAGTAATGATTGGCTCTGGAAATTTTTGGTTCTCTTTCATACCGTCAGGCAGACGAACACCGCAAATCTCACGAACACCACTCTTATAGGTACGCCAAGCACTACCGCAGAGATATCCACGAACAATCATTTCAACGGGAAAGCCTTTACAAAGAACGCCAGCCGTAACCATAGGATCGGGAGTGGCTAACTTCCAGTTGGGACAAATATCCTTAGTGGCATCTAAGAACTTTGCCGCAATCTGATTGAGAACTTGCCCCTTAAAAGGAATACCTTTGGGAAGTATGACATCGAAAGCAGAAATGCGATCCGTTGCAATCATTACCAACTGCTCGTTGTTAATGTTATAAACGTCACGAACCTTTCCGTGGTAAACTCCCTTCTGACCTGGGAAGTTAAAATCAGTTTTTGTTAAAGCATTCATTTTGTTTATAGATTTTTTGTTGACTTTCCTGTTGTCGGCAGCAAAGCCAACAGCAGAATTGTCTTGTTAGCTTTTTGGAGTTAAAGATGAAGCAGATTGAGACTTTACTTCACGTTTTATTTTTTGTTCTTTTTCGTCGGACTCATAGGCTTCAACAATGCGCGTGACAAGCTTATGGCGTACGATATCCTTCTTTGTCAACTCTATAAATGCGATACCAGGAATTCCTTTGAGGATGCGCTGCGCTTCCTTCAGACCGCTTTTCTGACTCAGCGGTAGATCTATCTGCGTTAAATCGCCTGTAACAATCATCTTAGTATCTTTGCCCATACGGGTAAGAAACATTTTTATTTGAGCAGTTGTCGTATTCTGCGCTTCATCAAGAATCACTATCGCGTCATTCAGCGTTCGCCCACGCATAAAGGCTAGAGGGGCAATTTGAATAACATTCGTATCCATATATTCTTGCAACTTTGCAGCGGGAATCATCTCTTGCAGAGCATCATAAAGCGGTTGGAGATATGGATCTATCTTTTCTTTCATATCGCCAGGTAAGAAACCTAACTTCTCTCCAGCTTCCACAGCAGGACGGCTCAAGATGATTTTACGAATAGACTTATTCTTAAGCGCACGCACAGCCAAGGCTATAGCTGTATATGTCTTACCTGAACCAGCCGGCCCAATGGCGAATAGCAAATCATTCTTGCTGAAATTTTCAACAAGCTTGCGTTGATTTTCAGAACGAGCCGTAATGGGACGTCCGCCTGTACTGTAAACTATTACATCCTCTGCAATCTCATTCTTGGTCGTCTCACCACGAGTTATATCTATGATGTTTTCTTCTGTGAGGGTGTTGAACTTAACACAATGTTCAATAAGCGCTTGAAAAGTTTCTTCAAAGGCAACCATTTCTACTTCATCCCCCATCACTTTTAGGATATTGTCACGTCCTATTATACGAAGCTTAGGATGAAGTGCCCTTATCAAGCGTAAATTAGCATTTCCTGCACCATAAAATACTACAGGATCAGCCTCTTCGATAACGTAATGTTTCTCTATCAAACTGGTAGTGAATTAATAAAGACTCCACGACAAGATGCCATATAGGAGCATATATTATTTTCCTGCAAAAATAATGAAAGCAAAGCATAATCCCACGTTTTTTAGTACTTTTGTTAGCGACAAAATCAAACGCTATTAGCAAATAAACATATGCGATTCACTCGACTTCACTTTCTGGGCTCATTCTTCACTATTGTCTTTATACTTCTCATCGTTAAATGCACTAATCCGAATCTTACTCTTTCGTATAGCCTTCATACGGTAGATTCTGTTCTCTATTCTTACAGAACAGGAAAGACAGATTCCATTTTAGTGCAAAGTGCAAAAGTGGACTCTATTTTCCTCCGCCCACGTGCACATATAAAACTGATGACAAAAGATGGACAACCTGTGAAGAATCGCGTGGTCAGTGTACCAACCTTTGCAGATGCATTTCCAGACATGAACGATGTGCAGTTAGCTACAGCCCAACGATTAGGATTGGCTAGTGTCATTGCTAATCGCTCAGAAGCAATAAAACACTCAGATAAGCTGGTTTATATTGGCGACAATCCTTTCTACAAAGTTGAACGTCTACATCAATCTATTCCCTATCTTGTTCCCCGTGCAGCTACATTACTCAATGAAATTGCGCGCTCCTTTATAGATTCTTGCGCAAGTAAAGGCGTAGGATTCCATAAGATTGTTATCACCTCCGTCACAAGAACACGAGAAGATGTAGAAAGATTGCGGCGATTCAATTCGAATGCATCCGAACAAAGTTGCCACCAATATGGAACTACTTTCGATATTGGCTACAACAAATTTGAACGTGTGAATGATCCTGATGGAACGCAACGTCCCACAGAATGGGGAACGCGCTTAAAGAGTATCTTAGCCGAAGTTCTTAACGACCAACGCAAATTGGGAACCTGCTACATAAAATACGAGTACCGCAAACCATGCTTTCACATAACGTGCCGATAAGCCTTGATTAAGACTATCTAAAATTTCACCAAATAGTAATAAAACACAATAAAGATCTTCGAAAATATCCTTATTGCGTTTTAAAACACAATAAGGACGCCAGCTGACATCCTTATTCCTTTCGCCAATATCCTTATTGTATTTAGTGAAATAAATGGTATATAAAATTTTGGCTGTTTATAGGCATCGTAGATAATTCTTTTCTACAGAGTTATTACTTTTATGAACAGCTATTATCATAAGAAACGACAGGCCTACAAAATGTAGACCTGCCGCTAATTAGAACTATTTTTTAGTTGAAAAGATCTTCATTAGATTCTTTGTCTTTCTTCGTTTTCTGTATCCCATTTTTCTGCGAAGAGACGGTCGTATGCGATGAACTACTTTGTACTTCATCTGTTCGCGAAGTAACAGAAGGTTCTTCTCTCATATCACCCTCTCCTCCCATCAAATCATCGGCAGAAGAATTTAAGCTATCTGATGCATGATGAGAAGAAAGAGAATCAGCATGATTATTAGAAGGAGCTGAGAAATTGAAATCACCGCCATAGGTAGCAGGATCTACAGTTTCGGGGGTTGGTGCATAACGTTGTCTGTACTTCTGACCTAGGTCCGCATCTGCCAAGACTTTTTGCATAAAGAGACCTACAATAGGAAGAGCAGTTCGACTACCTTGCCCTAAAGCTCCAGTCCGGAAGTGTATACAACGATCTTCCGCTCCAACCCAAGCTCCACAAACAAGGCCCGGCGTAACTCCCACAAACCAAGCATCAGAGTGATTGTTAGAAGTACCCGTCTTGCCACCTGCATCTATCTGTTTGCTCCATAAAGCACTACCTAAGTAGCTTTGGAAAGATTGCGAAGTTCCGCCAGAATCCATCATGCCGGCCTCCAACATTTTTTGCATATAGAAAGCTGCTTTCCACGGAAGAGCTTGTACAGGTTTCGGTTCTGCTTCGTAGACTACATCACCATCTTGATTCACTATTTTTGTAACCAAAGTGGGTTCTATATAGGCACCATTATTAGCAACAGCACTATATGCCCCAACAATTTCTTCCAACTTTACATCGCTTGCACCCAAAGCCAACGCAGGAGTATCATCCAGAGGAGATTTTACACCCAAATCTTGGGCAGTACGAATTACCTGTGGAATACCCACATCTTGCCCTAAACGTACAGCTACTGAATTGATACTCCGGGCAAAAGCCGTGCGTAAGGGCATATCAACACCTGAGAAACGACCATTAGCATTTGTAGGACGCCACACGGTATTTTCCTTCTTAATTTTATCGTAGACAGTCATCTCAATCATCTCATCTCTGCGAGTATCTGCAGGCGTAAGACCTTGCTTCATTGCCGTAGCATAAACGAAGAGCTTAAAAGTAGAACCAGGTTGGCGCATAGATACAACTTTATCATACTGCCAAGTCTTGTAATCTATATCACCCACCCAAGCACGTACATATCCCGTTTGCGGCTCCATAGCCATAAAACCTGCGTGCATAAAACGGACCATATATTTCAAAGAATCTACTGTTGACATGATTCGTTCCTCAGAGCCATTATAAGTAAAGAGTTTTACTTTATGTGGCTTATTAAGATAATAGTTTACCGAATCTGGATCGTTGGGATAACGAGCAGCCAGCTGCTTGTAGACATTTTCTTTTTTCAAACGGTCCTCGATAAAATTTGGAATAATATTACCATGTTCATCACGCCAGGGATCTTGCCCGCGCCAATGGTTATCGAAGTTGTTTTGTACAGTTTTCATTTGCTGCTTAACAGCTTCTTCCGCATATTTCTGCATACGCGTATCCAGCGTAGTATAGATTTTTAGACCATCTGTGTAAGGATCCACATCAGGACACTTTTCTTTAATATAATCGGCTACGGCATCGCGGAAATAGAGAGCTTGTCCATCAAGAGCACTCTCTACACTGAAGTCCAATTTTAATGGAAGTTTTTTCAGTGAATCAGCTTCTTGACGCGATAAGAAGTTGTGAGTATACATATTCTCCAACACAACATTTCTGCGTGACTTACTTCGCTCAGGATTTGTACGAGGATTATAAGCAGTAGTTGCTTTCAACATTCCCACTAATACTGCAGCTTCTTCAGTCTTCAGTTTAGCAGGAGTTGTATTAAAGTAGGTCTTAGCAGCAGTTTTTATACCAAAAGCATTTGAGCCAAAATCTACAGTATTTGCATACATTCGAAGGATGTCTTGCTTAGAGTTGGTCATCTCAATCTCTGTTGCAATAATCATCTCCTTACTCTTCATAATGAGGATACGAACACCTGGAATTTTACCAAGTAGACCTGTACCATATTCTGAGCGTACTTTAAACATATTCTTCACCAACTGCTGCGTGATTGTTGAAGCACCGCGGGCATTACCTCGCGTAGCATCTTTGGCAGCAGCCAGCATCCCTTGAAAATCTATGCCGTGGTGCTCATAAAAACGTTCATCCTCTGTAGAAATCAAAGCCTTGAAAAATACAGGATTGATATCTTTATACTCTACAGGCATACGATTTTCACTAAAGAATTTACCTATTACCTTTCCATCAGAACTGTAGATTTCGGAAGCCATTGCTGTTTTAGGGTGCATAATCTCACTTAGCGAAGGTGACTTGCCAAAAAGCCAGAAAAGATTAAAAGTGACCGCGAAAACATAAAAGAAGAGAAAGGCAATAGAAGAAGAAATTACCACAATGGTTTTCTTCCACCATGGCTGGTCTTTGTATAAGCTTTTATACCAGCTCCAAAAACCTTTCAACTTGCGGATACACCAACGAAAAGGACGAAGGAGAGTATTCAATAAAGACTTTTTATTTTCTGACATATCTCAATACATTATTAATGTGCAAAAATACGGTAACAAAGCCGTACCGGCAAAGATTTAGACATTTTTATACGCAGCCACTATATCATGCAATCGATCACAAATCGAGTGTTCTTCAGGATGGAACCAATAAATACTTTCATCACGCTTGAACCATGTGAGCTGCTTTTTGGCATAAACGCGTGTATTCTTACGCATTCTGTCGAGAGCAAAATCCAGTTCCCATTCTCCATCCAAATAATTGAACAATTCCTTATATCCCACTGTATTCAATGAGTTACAATTACGAAAAGGTAGTACACGCTGCACTTCATCCAAAAGTCCCTCACCCATCATTGCAGAGACGCGGTGATTTATTCTATCAAACAATTCTGGACGTGGGCGATTCAACCCAACCTTTATAATATTGAAGGGACGCAGCTTCTTTTTGCCCGTGCGAAAAGAAGTGAAAGTATGCCCCGTTTGGTAACAAATCTCTAGGGCGTGCAACACACGTGCAGTATTTTTCCGATCCACGCGGTCGTAATAAGCAGGATCAAGCAAGCGTAACTCGGAAACCAAAGTTTCCAAGCCCTCCGCTTCATAACGAGAACGCACCATTTTGCGCGTTTCATCCGTCACTGTTGGAATGTCATCAATGCCATTGCAAACGGCGTCGATATACATCATTGAGCCCCCACTCATAACGATAACCTCCTGCTGTTCAAAAAGTTGAGAAAGCAATTTTAGTGTATCGACCTCATATTGTGACGCGCTGTAGTAATCCTCCAAACCAAGTGTACCAACAAAATAGTGTTTCACTCGTTCTAGCTGGTCAGGAGTGGGAGCAGCTGTACCTATGGGGATATCACGATAAAACTGGCGACTATCTGCGCTAATAATACAGGAACCGAACTGCTCTGCAATTCGCAAAGACAATTCGGTTTTTCCTACGCCCGTAGGCCCCAAAATGACTATAAGAGTTTTCAATAGGGCTGTCCGTCGCTTATTTCGAATCCCTCCAAATCGAGTTCATCATCATTAAATTGTGGTCCTTCTGCACCAAAGAGCACATCATCTTCTACTTCTCCTGCTCCAGCAGTAGCGGTTTTAGGAGCTGGCATAGAGAAATCCAACTCCGCTATTTGCTGCGGAGCAGTTCCTTTGGAACGTACGACCTTGGGGTGACTCAAATTCGTTCCTGGAATCTCTTCGCAAACCGTAGCATAAAACATCCGGTCTGAAAAAGGATCAAAAACAAAGACAAGGCGTTGTCCTTCATCCTCCAAGAACTCACTAAGGCGCGTGTTCTCCATGACATAGACATCCTCATCAGCACTAGATGCACCCATGTCCTCACGTGTCACTTGCTGCCCGCGTTCCCATTCTTCATCACACAAATAGAAGGAGGTCATCTGATCGTCTGGATAATTACAGGAAGCAAGTATCGCTTTATTCAAATCGAGGAACGTTGCATCGCTATCAATTTCAAACTCACGTAAGAAACCTTCAACCTCGTCTGAGATAAATTTTATTTTTAAAATCATACCTTATTAGCACTATTGAAAGAACAGTCTTTAGTCAGCAATAATACCCCGCTGTGAACTGCTGCAAAAATCCACAATATAATCTACTTCTTTGCAGCCACCGAGGGTTTCACGCACTTCTTCAAGGCGTTCTTTCATCAATTTGTCACTATCGTAAATAATCTTGTAAGCCTTATGCACCTTTTCGATAACTTCTGAAAAAAATCCTCTACGACGAAGTCCCACAAGATTCAGACCGCAATACTTTATAGGTTCTCGAGCAGCCATGGTGAAAGGAGGTATATCCTGACTTGTACGAGAACCGCCACCCACCATCACATAACTACCAATGCGGCAGAACTGATGTACGAGAACATTCGCAGACAAAATAGCAAAGTCATCAATGACAACCTCACCTGCAAGTTTTGTGGAGTTTCCGATAATACAACCGCTGCCTACAAAGACATCATGAGCCACGTGCATTCCCTCCATCAGCAGATTATTACTGCCTACCACAGTCTTGCCCTTCGCAGCTGTTCCGCGATTGATGGTAACATTTTCACGAATTGTATTATTATCACCAATTTCAGCAGTAGTTTCTTCACCACGAAACTTCAAGTCTTGGGGAACAGCACCGAGTACTGCACCAGGAAAGACCACGTTTCCACTTCCCATCCGCGTGCCGTAGAGCAATGTAACGCTATTCATCAAACGATTATTATCGCCAATAACGACATTCTTATCAATAAAGCAGAAAGGTCCTATTTCACAGTTCTCTCCAATTTTAGCCTCGGGATCGACGTAAGCCAAAGGACTTATCTTATTTGCCATAGCTATTCAATGATTATTTATTTTCAACAAGTTGAGCCGTAAACGATGCTTCCATAACAGCTGTTTCGCCCACAAATACAAAGCCATGCATTGATGCAATACCATGACGAATAGGGGCTGTCATACGCACCTTGAAAAGCAGCGTATCACCGGGTACAACCTTTTGGCGGAATTTTACACCATCTATCTTCAAGAAATAAGTACTACATTTCTCTGGATCTTTCATTGTGTTCAGCGTGAGCAAACCGCCTGCTTGAGCCAAGGCTTCGATTTGCAAAACACCAGGCATAACAGGCTCTTGGGGGAAATGACCTTGGAAGAAAGGCTCATTACTTGTAACATTCTTAACAGCCACAATATAGTCGGAACCCATTTCAATGACTTTGTCCACCAACTGCATCGGATAGCGATGTGGTAGCAAAGCACGAACACGATTGATATCCATCAATGGTGCTTGATTTGGGTCGTATTTCGGAGCTTGTACTTCGTGCTTGCGAATTTCTCGACGCATCTGTCGTGCAAACTTATTATTGATGGTATGACCAGGTTTGGTAGCAATAATTCTACCTTTCAGCGGGCGACCAATCAGTGCCATATCACCAATGATGTCCAACAATTTATGGCGAGCGGGTTCATTGCGCCATTCAAGCGGGCGGCGCTGTATATAACCTAACTTCGTTGCGTCACGATGATCCACATGGAGATTGTCGGCCAAGAGGTCGAGCGCACCTTGTTCCATAGGTGTTTCATAGATAACAACGGCGTTGTCCAAATCTCCCCCTTTGATAAGTCCCATCTTGAGCAGCGGCTCTATTTCTCGAACGAAAACAAAGGTGCGAGCAGGAGCTATCTCCTTTCCGAAATCTTCCATATTATCGAGCGTGGCAAACTGGCTGCCAATAAACTCTGAATCGAAAGAAATCATAGCCGTCAGAGAGAATTGCTCATCGGGCAGAATGATGATGCTAGAACCTGTTTTGTCATCGCGGAACTCTATCTTACGTTTGATAACAAAGAAATCTTTCTCTGCATTCTGCTCTTCAACACCCACTTTCTGGATATTGTCCATATAGATTTCCGCACTACCATCGAGGATAGGAAACTCTGGTCCGTTCACCGATATAAGGCAGTTGTCAATACCACTGGCATACAAGGCGGCCATGGCGTGCTCAATCGTGGAGCAACGAGCCTCACCTTTCGCAATAACTGTACCACGAGAGGTATCTACCACATTTTCGGCAATGGCTTCAATGAGTGGTTCTCCTGGTAAATCGATACGCTGAACTTTATATCCGAAATTCTCTGGAGCAGGATTGAACGTCACGGTCAGGTTTAGACCTGTATGAAGTCCTTTCCCGAAAAGAGAAAAACTTCCTTTGAGAGTTTTTTGCTTAAACATAGTCTATACGTTTCATTTATTTTCGAAAGCACGCTTCAGATCGTTCACGTCCTTCCACAATTCGGGGAGATTCTTGAATACTGCTGAACAACGGGCAAACTGGCGAGCATCCATTGCAGGCGAGCCAATAATAACCTGATCTGATTTACGCACTTTTCCTGCAATGCCAGCTTGTGCTCCGCTACGAGTGCGATCGGCTATCTCTATATGACCAGCAATGCCAACCTGTCCGCCAAACATACACCACTGGCCTATCTTGGTTGAGCCGGCTACTCCCACTTGAGCCGACATCACTGTGTTTTCACCAATATCGCAATTATGAGCAATTTGAACAAGATTATCAAGCTTCACGCCCTTGCGCACATAGGTTGAACCCATAACGGCACGATCCACACAAGAATTAGCTCCTATTTCGACATCATCTTCAATGATAGCATTACCAATTTGAGGAATCTTCTCATAGCCTCCATCTACCGGAGCAAAACCAAAGCCATCAGAACCGATGCAGCAACCTGAATGAAGAATCACGCGGTTGCCAACATGACAATCGTGATAAACAGACACATTAGGATAGAGAATACAGTTCTCTCCCACTGTTGCACGTTCTTCTACGACAACTCCTGCATAGAGTTGTGAACCATCACCTATAACAACATTTTCGCCTACATAAGCATGTGGCCCTACATAAACATTCTTACCGATTTGTGCCGTTTCTGCTACACAAGCCTGTGGGTGAATGCCTACGCGTGGTTGTGACATCGCTTGCTGATACAACGTCAGCAACCGTGCAACACAAGCACGTGCGTCTTCAACACGTATCAACGTAGCGGTAACAGACTTAGATGGCTTAAAATCTTTATTGACTAATACGACACTGGCTTTCGTGGCGTAGAGATAGTGTTCGTAGTGAATATCAGAGAGAAAAGTAATGGCACCAGGCACACCTTCCTCTATCTTTGCAAACGTAGTTACAACGGCCTTGGGGTCTCCCTCAACCTGTCCCTGCAAATACGCTGCAATCTGCTCTGCATTAAATTCCATAGCGTGATTATAATCTTATAATATGCGAAGATAAAGGAAAGTAAACGAAAATGCAAAAAAGCTTAGTCTTTTCTCATTCCCAAGCTACTTTTCAGTAGCTTCTGTGAAACTTTGAAAGACTAACAGATAAAACTCATTTTTGCTTTTTAAAATCCCACTTCTCCATGTTTAACTTCAAACTACATTCGTTCTCTCTCGGTAATTTCATCCTCCAACATCAAAACATAAATTTCAAGGGCTTAACTTGGAGGAGGAAAGGCACTATTATTTTACAATGTTCTTTTCTATTCTAGAAAATGGAAAAGACATAAAATCCGTCAATGCAATAAAAGAAAAAGAAGAAGAAGATGTTAGTGGCGGATGATCTTCTTTGTTTGAAGGCTAAAGCGACTTGAATACCAATAGTTTTTCAAAATAAAACAAGAAATTTCACTATACAGAAGCCTATTTCCCCTTATCCTATCAACTGATATTATAAGGATGTCAGCTGACTTCCTTATAGCGTTTGAAAATTCCCTTATACCCCAATTCGGTTTAAGAAACGCTCTTTCATGAGTTTCTTAAACTGCACACGCA